>JAHKAY010000006.1 GCA_018825785.1 Chloroflexota bacterium
CGCACACGAGCAAGCAGGAGACCGAACCCGGAATTGTGCTCCCTTCGCTGAGGCTCCTGCCCGGTTGACAGAGTGCTTGTTCAAGGAATTCTCCAAAATCTCCACCGGGAACACTGGAATAGAGAAGGTCCGTTACTTCCCGCCTAAGCAGGGCAACATAGTGGGAGAAAGCCACCTTGCCGCCACGGCCAGTCCTGGGGTCACTAGGGCGCTATTACCAACCAGCTCCCAGCAGGGATGGGCTCGGCTTCGAGGGGCCCTCCCTTTGCTCCCCATCCCAGCTTCCTCTGAGCAGCTAGCACCGCATCCCCTTCGTCCTTATTCAAGCCAAACTCAGAAAACGCCGCATCAGGAGAAGAAGCAAACCGCTCTTTAAACTTGTCATCGGCGAACACTTTGCTGATAAACGCCTGGACCAAATGAAGTCTCATCTTACACCTCCTCAGTGCGACACTCTAGTTTGCCCACATGGGGAACCTTTTGTCAAGCTCTATATCGCAGTCCGACCACTACCTGCATTCCGCCGACAGCAACACAGACCCAGTTGGGCCATGAACTGGGCAAGGTCACTGGGGTAAGGGAACTGGGGCCCTACAAGCCCGAGCCCCTGAATCTCGCGGGAGCAGGCGTAGAAGCTTGGGGCGGGGGGAGGGCCGAAAGTCCCATGAGCCTCCCCCCTTTTTGGGGATGGGTGTTGCACCAAGAACCCTGCATAATGAATGTCGGTGATGCCAGGGCGGTGTCAGGGAGTATGTTGTGCCTAGAAGAGGTCGCCTTGGGGACGCCTTGACTCATCACGAGTCGGGTCTTGGGTGCCGAAAGGGAATATGTGGCCTGTGAAAGGGGTTCTCACCGAAGAGCAAGAGGCAGACGGGTTCGTGGCCTTTGAGGATGTGGAATTTGTCTACATCAGGAGGTTTGGAGAGCTTTGCCTCACCTTTGGCCGCTATACAACGAGGGAGTCCATTAGAGAAGCCGTGGAGAGGATCCGGCGGTCGCCCCCTGGTGGTGGTCAACCGCCGAAATGAGGTGCCACTCTTTCCATTCACTGGCAAGTTCCGCGGCGCGAAAGATTCTGGATACCTGAATTCACGCTAGTTTCTTATCGTCTGGTTGAACTGCAGATTGAACAGAAGTCCATTTCGTCTCACTAGAGAGAGGTCCCCATGACGATGGGGAGCAATGGGCCTATCTAAGGTCTACCCGCCTGATGCGGTTGTTGCTCCTTTCAGCGATGTAGAGGTTCCCCGAGCCAACGGCGAGACCACAAGGAAAGTTGAGCTGTGCCGCCGCGGCCGGGCCCCCATCGCCCACGAAGCCCCCCACCCCGGTCCCGGCCAGGCTGGTGATGGTCCCTGTTGCCAAGTCCACCCTGCGGACGCGGTTGTTCTGGCTGTCGCCAATGTAGAGGTTCGCCGAGTCAACGGCGAGGCCAATGGGAGTGTTGAGCTGTGCTGCCGTAGCCGGGCCCCCATCGCCCGCAAAGCCCCCCGCCCCGGTCCCGGCAAAGGTTGTCATGGTCCCTGTCGCCAGGTCCACCCTGCGGATGCGGTTGCCGATGCCTTCGCTGATGTAAAGGTTAGCCGAGTCAAGGGTGAGGGCATTGGGATTGTTGAGCTGCGCCGCGGTCGCCGGACCCCCATCGCCCCCGAAGCCCGCGGTCCCGCTCCCGGCAAAGATGGAGATGGTCCCCGTCGCCAGGTCCACCCTGCGGACGCGGTTGTTGCCGCTGTCGGCGATGTAGAGGTTCCCCGAGCCAAGGGCGAGGCCTATGGGATTGTTGAGCTGTGCCGCCGTCGCTGGCCCGCCATCGCCCCCGGAGCCTACCGCCCCGTTCCCGGCTAAGGTCGTGATGGTCCCCGTCGCCAAGTCCACCCTGCGGACGCGGTTGTTGCCGCTGTCGGCGATGTAAAGGTTCCCCGAGCCAAGGGCAGCGCTTCTAGGACCGCTGAGTTGTGCCGCTGTCGCCGGGCCGCCATCGCCCCCGAAACCCGAGGTCCCGTTGCCGGCAACGGTGGTGATGGTCCCCGCCGCCAGGTTGACCCTGCGGACGCGGTTGTTGGCTGTGTCGGCGATGTAGAGGTTCCCCGAGTCAACGGCGACGCCATAAGGACCGCTGAGCTGCGCTTCCATAGCCGGGCCGCCATCGCCTGTGGGGACGGTGGTGCCCCCGGCAAAGGTGGTGATGGTGCCCGTCGCCAGGTCGACCCTGCGGACGCGGTTGCCGGCGAACTCGGTTATGTAGAGGTACCCCGAGCCAGAGGCGACGCCAACAGGAAGGGTGAGCTGCGCTGCCGTAGCCGGGCCACCATCGCCCGCGAAGCCCCCCACCCCGGTCCCGGCAAAGGTGGTGATGGTGCCCGTCGCCAGGTTGACCATGCGGACACGGTGGTTGCCCCTGTCGCCGATGTAGAGGCTCACCGAGTCAACGGCGAGGCTTCTAGGATCGTTGAGCTGCGCTGCCGTCGCCGGCCCGCCATCGCCCCCGGAGCCTACCGCTCGTTTCCGGCAAAGGTGGTGATGGTCCTCGCCGACAGGTTGACCCTGCGGATACGGTTGTTGCCACTGTCGGCGACATAGAGGTTCCCCGAGTCAAGGGCGAGGCCTCTGGGGCTGCTTAGCTGCGCTGCCGTGGCCGGGCCGCCATCGCCCCCGTGGCCCCCCTCCCCTGTCCCAGCGAAGGTGGTGATGGTCCCCGTCGCCAGGTCCACCCTGCGGATACGGTTGTTGCCACTGTCGGCGACATAGAGGTTCCCCGAGTCAACGGCGAGGCCTCTGGGGCTGCTTAGCTGCGCTGCCGTGGCCGGGCCGCCATCGCCCCCGTAGCCCCCCTCCCCTGTCCCGGCGAAGGTGGTGATGGTCCCCGTCGCAAGGTCCACCCTGCGGACGCGGTTGTTGCCGCCGTCGGCGATGTAGAGGCTACCAGAGTCAAGGGCGAGGCCCACCGGACCGCTGAGCTGTGCCGCCGTCGCCGGGCCGCCATCGCCAATGGGGAGAGGGCTGCCCGCCACCGTAACAATATTGCCCGCGATGAAGGCTGCGGGTGTTGTGGCGGGAGACTGGGCAGGTGTTGTAGCGGAAGGCTGGGTGGATGTTGCGGTGGGAGACTGGGGTGCAGGCTTGGGTCGAGGCGATGACCATAGGTAGACGCCCACGACCATCAGGGCGATGACTACCGACCCTATCCCGGCTAGCCTGAGCCACCTATATCGTCCAGGGCCCCTTTCACGGATCGGTTCCACAGTGGCAACAGGTTCTACCCGGGCTCCTACGATTGGCTTCGTTGGCTCTACACCGCCTCCCCGCTCAGGCTGCGGGGTCTCTCCAGCAGGAGCACCTAACAGGGCCTCACGGATGTGGGGCCGCTTGGAAATGATCCACTCTTGGACTGCTGGCTTCTGAGTTCTCACCAGTTCAGCCGGAATGCCTGGCTCGCCGATCGCCTCCTGAATTATCTTGGAGATGGTGACCCTATTCAGGTATATTCCCCGAAGCTCTAGCTTCTGCCGAACTCGGGCGATGCTGTGGCCGCCTGCCACCAGCTCCCACACTGCCGCCCTTTCCTCGTTCGTGACATCGGTCCTAACCCAGTCTGGAGCAAACTTGCGGCGAAACTGTCTCATAACTTGATCATAAATTGACCATAATTTGAGCCTATTCTTTCTCAGCCCGTCTGCCTCTTAGTTTAATGTGTGGAACAGCGGAGTTCAACCAGCAGAGAGGAAAGCTGAGGGTAAGCATGCGTAAGAAGAAACGCCAGGGGAAAGAGTAGGGCAGGCCTGCTATTTGAACTTGCCGCCAGAGAATGCGGAAGCCAACCGCCACCCTGCAGAGAAAGGGGGTGAGAAACAGGCGGAAAGAGAAAGCGGCTCATCCTCAGGTGGACTGACAAAAAGAGGAGGTAGAAAATGCGTACAAAGATTCTTCTTGGTCTTGTTGCGGTTGTTCTGGTTGTCTCTGGCCTCTTGCTCGCGGCCTGCTTGGTGCCTGCAGGCAGGACCATAAGCGGTCCAGTAGAGCAAATAAGCAAGGCGGCGTTGCCCAACATAGCTGACCGTTCCGTAGATTTCAGTACCCCGCCTGATGGTGTGGTTGACTATCAAATCCTGACTCGACATCTTGTATCGCAATACACAGGCGTCATGAAAGGATACGGGACCGTCCTGCTGACGGGCACGGACGACCTGAACACCAAAATGACAAGGGCATTTGCCCAAGGAACCTTCTGGGGCACGGTGGGCGACTCGAAACCAGGAGCCATGACATTCTTTGGCAGTCTAGTGACCGACAAGACAAACTCGAATCTCTGGGTGATCAACTCCAGGTATACGGTGGTGGAAGGCAGCGGTAGCGGTGGCCTCGAGGGCATAACCGGTTACGGAGTCTCCAATCTCACGGGTCCTGGGACCGGCCCCTATGTAGGTGACGCCAACTGGTCGTTCACCCTCCCCACCCCTTGAGGTCGCGAGGTCGGGCACAAACCGAATGCAGAGCCGATAGGCAAGAGAAGGCAAGCTGCCGGCAGCGCCCAGAGGCTTGTCTGGGGCATAGCACAGAACCCTGTCAGGCCGGGAAAGGGGGCGAGAGCAGGGTAAGCAGAAGTTGGGAGAAACGGGGAGATAGAGGGTAGGGAAACTGCGGCGGAAGACGGGTGTGGTGGCAGAAGACCACTCCAAAGGGAAGAATTGAAGGAGGAATGAAAATGAAGAAGAAGGTCCTACTGGCAGTCTTGGCAGTACTGGCTCTCCTCATTGTGCCAATGTCACCAGCTATGGCGGTAACAAAGGTACCTATGACGTTCAACATCACAGGGCTTGTTCAGCTCGACCCTGGCAAAGTCTGGACAGAGGGCAATATCATACACACCGACGGCCGTCAGGTGAGAGGAGTATATTCCAGCCCCCAGCTAGGCACTGGGACCTTTGAGGCCACAATGGACCGGAGGTATAGCCTCCTGACGGGAGAGGGAACCTACCTCGCCAAGGCGACTATCACAATTACTGTTGGAGGGTCGCTTGGCCTTGGAACGGGAACCATCTCGGGCACTGGTGAGGCAAAGATTACAGGTCTTACCCAACTCACAGGCAAGGCTGTGTACACGCATGGTACCGGAGGCCTTGCGGGTGTAAAGAAAATGGCTGATTTTTGGACCGTACCTGGCGGCACTGCGGGAGCTGGCACAATCGCATACTAGGACGTAGCCGACACCGCACAGCCAACGGCGAAGGCTCTAACTGTCGTCTTGGGCAAGCTCCCGCCACACTAAAGGGCGGGAGCTTAGCCGTCCGGGGCGGAGGAAATGCGGGGAACAGACCAGCTACCAGACGCTCCGTGATGAGTTGTTCTCCCTCCTGTTCTGGCTCACCTGGGGGGGCCCGACGCCCCACGACCCGTTCCCTGATGCGGGCGCCCGGGTCAGGCCGCCAAATGTGCAACAGACGGACAAAATGTTCCCCAAGGCCGGGCAACGCGCTCCGTCCCACATTTCAGGTCTTGCCCAGCCAGGAAGTCGCTGATAGGGCGGTGCCGAAAGGGCGGAAGCCGCCCAGTTGAGTCTCAAGGTAGGGTCATCCTTCACCGCTGTCGGGGGCATCACGAGCCGGAAGCTGACCACACAGCTTCCGATACCACTCCCGATGCTCACGCCCGCTGACTTTGCGGTACCTGGCGGTGGTGTTGAAGGATGCGTGCCCCAAGTGCTCTTGCAGAAGCCTCAGCCCGTCGCCAGAATCATCCACCTTCACTGCGTGGACGGCAAAGGCGTCCCTGAGGCGGTGGGGGCTCGCGCCAAGAGCCCTGCCCGTCGCCGGGTTCACCATGGGAGGCAGTCCCGCCCTACGGGCAGCCTCCCTCACGACCCGCCACGCCTGGCCGCGACCTATCCCGAAAAATAGGTTCCTCCCGTTCTTGGTTGCCTGATCGCCCTGCCCGACATAGTCCCGGAGCATGTTCAGGGTCTCCTTGTCGATGGGGAGGGTCCTCATTCTGCGGTGCTTCTGTTCTCTTGCCTGGGCCTCTTCCACCCTGGCACCACACTTAGGGCAGAAAGCGTGGGTTCTCCCCAGCCCGGCGTTACATCGGGGGCAGGAAAGCCTTACTCGGGCCTTGAGGTGCTCTATGATGACGGTACCCTGGACAAAGTTGATATCTTCCACCTTGAGGGCAAGGGCCTCCGAGATACGGCACCCGAGACGTGAAAGGACGCGGATGAGTAGCCGGTCCCTGAGAGTGCAGGCAGCAGCTATCAGTTTTTCAACCTCTTCCGGGTCTAGGTAAGCCTTGGGTTCCGGGATGGGACACCTAGCCTTCACGGTGGATGCCCTCCCGGGCATCGGGTGGCCATGGCCACTGCGAATCTGAGGGGGAAGGTTTGACTGTGTCCAGCATTCCCTGGGACGATGGAGCCCCGGCTTTGCGCTCCTGTTTTGCGGCTGATTCCCTCACCCGCCTACGTGCGATAATCTTCGCCAGGATTCTCAAACCGGGGAGACAGGCATGAGGCGAAAAAACCGAACCCTGTTCTGGTCTGTCTGCGCGGTCTGAATAGCGGGACCGTCTCACATTTTGATTCTAAGCCGAAAGCCAATGGCTGGCAAAGCACGTACACTCAATCATACACTATTGACATGTGCTTAATAATGCAGTAACATACAACAGCAAGAGGTGTTAGATACTACAATGGTAGGGAGATGAGAATGCCAAGAACTTACTTACCTCATCAGAAGGCGAAGTGGCTCGACCTATTTGAAAGTGGCAAAAGCGAGAAGTCGATCGCAAACTACGCCAAGTGTGACTACAGGACGGTGAAGAAAGGGATTGAGGAGGCCCGGCGGGATCGCAATGCGATTGCAGCGCAGATTGAGCTTGTCAAGGACGCATTAAGGGGCCATAAGGACCACTTGTTGATGGTGTTGGATGAGATGCGTCTCATGATGGCTATGCCGGCGGATAATCTGGAGATTCGGACCGAAAGAAACGGAAGCATGTTACCCATCTCTTTGACGCGGGCAAGAGTGAGGGCAGGCAACAGCGGAGGTCTGCTGCTCGATGTACCCGCAGAAGAAACAGTCGCCTGGGAGTTGATCCAGCAGCACCTGAAGGGAGATAAGGTTTGGAAAAGCTACAAAGAATGGAAAGAGGCGGTGCTCACCCATATCCAGGCGAAGGTTGATCTGAAGTCGGCGGTTGCCAGGTTCATTAAAGACAAAACCGATCTGGACATCGGTGATGAGGTTTCACAGGGCGACGAGACCGGGCGTGTCTATCCCGAGGCTGTACAGCTCTTCTATGAGGTGGCAACGGCTCGATCGTTGGGGAGAATTGATGGGACCAACCTGGAAGGGCGCATGATGGCAGGAGCGGACGGATATGTGAGAAACGGGGTCGGGGGCACCCCGCTCGCCTACGCCCCCCTGGGGGCGGATGAATGCCGTAGGGAACTACTTCAGGCTTTGGAATCAATCTACAGGTCTTCCGAAGTTGATAGAGTGGGAACGTCCCATAGCAGGCTGCAGGAAGTCACCGATAGAACCAGGCGCACTATCGATGAGATAGCATTGCTCCACATGCTTCCCGGAAGCTGCCGGGTCTGCAGACGTTTGGGAATCAGGTAAAGAGGGAGGAGGAGAACCACCTATGGAAGTCGCGCTTTATGCCCGGGTATCGTCGGAGAAACAGGACACAGACCTGTCTATATCTGCCCAATTGAGGGCATTGAGAGAGTACGCCGCGAAAAATGGCCACCGGGTAGCGAGGGAATTTGTCGATGAGGCCGAGACTGGCAGAACGACAGCCCGCCCGTCGTTTCGGGAGATGATTTTCCTGGCCCGGCGCCCGGATAAGCCGTTTGAGCAGATATTGGTCTGGAAGTACTCGCGATTCGCTCGCAGCCGTGAGGACTCTATCCTCTACAAAGCAATGCTCAAGAAGGCCGGAGTAACGGTCATCTCGATCAACGAACCGTTTGATGACACGCCGACCGGCCGGCTGCTGGAGGGCATCATTGAGAGTCTGGACGAATTCTACTCCGATAACCTGGGGGAAGAAGTCACCAGGGGGATGAGAGAGAGCGCGGGCAGAGGCTTCTATCTATCAAGCCGACCGCCTTACGGCTACCGAAAAGTACGAGTACTGGACGGGAACAGAGAGCGGACCAGACTCGAGCCTGACCCCAATCAAGTCGCGGTGGTGAAAGGCATGTTCGAAGCAGTATGCGATGGCAAGGGACTGACGGATATGGTACGGGATCTAAATGCAAGGAGAATTCCCGGTCCAACCGGGAAGGGGTGGAGCAAAACGGGGGTGTACGGCATACTGACCAACGAGATATGCACCGGCGTGTTTGTCTGGGGAAAGAACAGCAAACGTGGACTACCGCCGGTCCGTACCGAGAATGTCTGCGCTGCGCTGATAGAGAGGGCCACGTTCACCGAAGTGCAGAGCCTCATGAAAGAAAGGGCTCCGATCCATCAACACCCGAAGAGAGTGGCAAGTCCATTTCTCTTCAGCGGGCTGGCGAAGTGCGGCTACTGCGGGAAAGCCCTGGTTGGCAGGTATGCCAAGAGCGGCAAGTTTGCCTACTATGCCTGCGGCACCCTGGACAAGAAAGGGGCTGGGTCATGTCCGGCACACTACGTGAATGCGAACCAGTTCGAAGCGTTGGTTATTGACCGGATCAAGAAGCGAATCCTCACCAGGGAGAATCTCGAGGAACTGGTACGCCTGGTCAACGAAGAGACGGACCTTCAAATGAAGTCGTTGCGGGACGAATTAGACCTGATATCGGGAGCGTCTACCGATGTCGATCATCGCTTGGAACGGTTATATGATGCTATCGAATCAGGCAAAGTGACCGTGGACGACCTCGTGATCAGGATTCGTGAGCTAAGGAGCCGTCAGGCGCAGCTACAGGCGAGGAGAATCACAATTGAAAACCAGATGTCCGACAGGAAGGTGGACCTTGCCGACCTGAAAAGTATAACGGGCTCTCTTAGCGACCTGTATGTGTTACTCAGTGAAGGCACACTGGCTGAACGAAGGACCTTCATCCGGAGTTTTGTGAAGGAGGTCCAGGTGATGGGCAACAAGGCGGTAATGAACTATACGATGCCGGTGTTGCCGGAAAACCTAATCATTCAAAAAGAGGGAGTTCTACCTACCGTACAGTACAGTGGGCGGTATAGGACTTGAACCTATGGCCTCGGCGATGTCAACGCCGCGCTCTAACCGCTGAGCTAACCGCCCCTTCTGGAATTCTATACGGCCCCCGACAAGTTTTCAACCCTCTGGGGACTTGAAAAAGCTGGCCCAGGGCCTACAATAGCTCCCAGTGAGAGGAGATACTACGAGGATGGTCCCAAGAGAGACCATCCCTTTTTTTGGGAAAGGAGGTGAGCCTTGCGGTCGGCCCTTATAGGCAAGATTGAAAAGGCGAAGAGATATGCCCAGGAGCCCCATAGGCTCTCCCTGGACTCCTTCCGGGCCCGCTTCCAGGGGGAGCATGATGCCTACACCTTGCGCTATGAGGAGGGGGCCTGGAACTGTTCCTGCCCCTTTTTCTCCCAGTGGGGCCAGTGTAGTCATACCATGGCCGGCCAGCGCCTCCTGGCCCTCTTCCTACCACAGGCTGGCTAGGGTAAGGAGGAGCATCTGGGGGACACCCCCCAGACCGCCGGTGGGGGCTTCGCCCCCCGCACCTACAAATGATGCCCTAATAACCCGGCTCGGCACTAGCCCCCTTTTTCCTCCGGAGGTATTCTACGGCCTCGGCCACTACAAAGAGGGAGCCCGTGGCCAGGATGAGGTCGGTGGGCAGGGCCCGGGCCAGGGCTTCCTCCAGTGCCCGTGGCACCGAGGGGAAGCCCTCGCAGGCCTGATATTTCTCCCAGACCCCGGCAACCTTTTCCGTGGCGGCCGCCCGGGGGTGGCGGGAGGCGGCCACCAGAACCCTGGCCCCCAGAGGGGACAGCTCCCGTGCCATGCCTTCTATGTCCTTGTCCACCGAGGTGCCGAAGACCAGGACAGGCCGGCGGCCGGGGAAGAGGGCCAGGACCGCCTCCCTCAGCCTGCCGGCGGAGTCGGCGTTGTGGGCCCCGTCCACCACCACCAGGGGTGCCTCCTGGAGGACCTGGAGCCGCCCCGGCCAGGATACCTCTGCCATTCCCCGGGCCAGGCTCTCGGCCGTTATGCGCGGGAAGTGGGGCGTGAGGGCCTCGAGCACCGCCACCGCTGTGGCCGCGTTCTCCTGCTGGTGGGCCCCCAGGAGGGGGATAAAGAGCTGGTATCTCCCTCTCCGCCCCAAGACCTCCAGGGCCTGGCCCCGCAGGCTGGCCTCTCCCCCCCCCCAGGTGATATCCCGGCCCACCAGGGTAAGGCTTGCCCCCCTCTCCCGACATATTCCCTCAAGGACCCTCAGTGCCGCCGGCGGCTGAGGGGCGCTGACCACCGTGGCCCCCGGCTTGATGATGCCCCCCTTCTCCCGGGCGATGTCCTCTACCTTTGTTCCCAGCAGGGCGGTATGGTCCAGGCTGAGGGAGGTGACGACGGCCACCAGGGGCTCCACGATGTTGGTGGCGTCCAGCCTCCCCCCCAGCCCCACCTCCAGCACCTGGACCTCCACACCCTTCCGGGCAAAGTGGTCCAGGGCCAGGGCGGTGAGGAGCTCAAAAGTGGTGAGCTTATCTCTGTACTCCATTCCTTCTATCGCCACCTTCAGCCTCCCCACCCCCAGGGAGAAGTTCCTGGGGGAGATGGGCCGGCCGTCCACCCTTATCCTCTCCCGGATGTGGTGGAGGTGGGGGGAGGTGTAAAGCCCCGTGCGGTAGCCCGAGAAAGCGAGCCCCCAGGCCACCATGGCGGCGGTGCTCCCCTTCCCCTTGGTGCCGGCGATGTGGACGGTGGGGAGGGCCCGGTGCGGGTCCCCCAGCCGGGCCATAAGCCCCCTCATCCTCCCCAGGTCAAAGTCCGCCGGGGAATAGAGAAAGCTGGGGAGCTTCTCATAATCGGTAAAGCCGAGGAGGAACTCCACAGCCTGCCGATAGGTCATAAAGATATATTACAATTTTCTAGAACTTTCTAGAAATGCCCAGGGGCAACCAAGCCCAATGATGAATAAGTAACCCTGAGACCCTTCGCTGCGCTCAGGGTGACAAACAGTTCTGTCAGGGTGACAAGCAGCCCTGTCATTCTGAGCGGAGCGAAGAATCTGGTTTTGGCCCCCGCGGGATAGGCGGAGCAGGACTTTCGTCCTCCCTCCCGGAGGGGGTATTGACAAAAGGTGAGAAAAGGGTATGATAGATGACAGTTGAATATTTTCTAGCTGGACCCCGGACATGCGGGGCGTGTGTTGTTTATTGCCCCGGGGAAAGGGTCCTGAAAGGGAGGCTGACCGGAAAGCAGGCCTGGACAACTTAATAGCACATCTGCCCTGAAGAGCAGCCTAGAAGTTTTTAAGAATCTTTTAAAAAAGTCGTCAAAAGGGCTTGACAAGTGGGGTGGGTATGTTATCATCCCGCTTAGGCTCGACAAGAAAGGAGGGCCAGATGTGAAAAGGGAATCATTTGGGTAGCCCCGGGTAGAGCTAAGCTTTATCTGGGGCGCAGTGCGTTTAAGAAGGGTATTTAAATCAAGGAGGTTAAGTGAAAGGAAAATTCCCAAGGCTCTTTAAGCTGGCCATGGCCCTGGCCCTGGTTGTGGGGCTGGTGCCCATCATGGCCGCCCCGGCCTCGGCCGCTGTCACGGCCGTAACGGCCGCTCCCACCCCCAACACTGTCTCAGACAATGCACAGTACACCATCGGCTTCACGACTGCCGACGGTGTGGGGCTGGGGGGCACAATCACCGTAACTTTCCCCAGCGGCACGACGGTGCCGGCCACAATCTCCAAGAACAGCATATCCATTAACGGCGTGTTACTGACCCTGGACCCAAGCGTGGTAGGCAGGGCAGTCACCATGCAGCCCCCTGTGGCAATCGCCCTTGGAGCCAGCCCCACCATCGTCTTCTCCCAGCTAGCGGGGATTCTGAACCCCAATCTGGGAACGACCACCGCCACGTTAAGCGTGGCCACGGGGACTGAGTCTGCGGTAAACTCTGCGGCCTACACCATTGTACGGACCCTGAGCCGCAGCCCCTCCTCGGGCGTCCGCGGCACCAGCACCGCGGTCTCCGGGAAAGGCTTTGCGCCGGCAACCACGGCTAACGTGAGGCTTCAGGTCACTTCCGGCACCGATACCGCTGGCGCGGGCGCGTGGCTGACAGACGCAACGAAGAACTTCCTGAGCACTGGTGTATCGCCCCTGAGCGTAGCTGTCGGTGACACGGTCATTAACACCACTGACGGCTCGCTGGCTGTAATCACCGCCGTTACTGCCACGACACTGGCAGGAACGCTGACAGGTGGAACGGCTAATGTGTGGGCCCTTGGAAACGCCTACCGGGTCCTCCGTGCGTCAACGCTGGGCAGCGGTCTGGTGGCCTCTGACGGCACCTTCACGGCCTCCTCCTTCGCCGCCAGCGTAGGGCCCTTTGTCGCGGGCTCCAATACCCTTGTGGTCATTGACGGTTCGGGGTTGGCGTCGCTTACCACTACCTCGTTCACCGTGAGCGCAAAGATCACCCTGAACCCCGCCTCGGGGAAGCCGGGCGACACCATAACGGTAACGACCCAGGACTTCCGTGCCGCGGGGCCAAATATTGCCACCATCACCTTTGAGGGGTCAGCGCTTGCTACTACGATCCCTCCTCTACCTATCGCTCACGTCCTGGGGGCCGCGACCTTCACCTTTGTGGTGCCCCAGGCCACAGCGGGTGACAAGAATGTGATAGTTGGCGACAACCAGGCCACTCCGCTCACTGCCACGACCAAGTTCACCGTGACGGGCATTCCCATTGTTGCCTCTCCCGCCAGCGGGGTCATCGGCAACACGGTGACCCTGACAGGGTCGGGCTACCCGGGAGTCAACATTCCGATAGGAAGCATCCAGTTCGGTGGACAGCCCTGGAACAACAATGTGGTAACCATCTCGGGGGGGCAGTTTGCGACGACTCTCAACCTGTCCAATACTGGTATTGCGACGGTGGAGTCTGCGGCCGCGACCCCGGGCACCTACACCATTACCGTTGTTGACAACACGGGATTCAGCGGCACCGCGAGCTACACTGTTGCCGCCCGCTCCATCACCGTGACTCCTGATAGCAGCGCCATGGGCAGCTCGATAGTGATAAGGGGCGTGGGCTTCCCGGCCAATAGAATCGCCCTTATCTCGTACGGCGCAGCTGGGGGTATCGGGACGGGGCTGATTGACAACTCAGGGAACTTTGCTGGGGCCGTAGTCGTTCCGACCGGGTTGACGCCTGGCACCCAGAACACGGTAACGGCGAGTTCCACGACGGCGGCGGCCACTACCGTAACCGCCACGGCCACTCACAGCATTCCGGCGGGGGCGGTAACCCTTTCCGTCAGCAGCGCGAATCCCGGTTCCACTGTCAGGGTTAGCGGCACAGGCTTCCCGTCCTACTCCCAGGTGGCGTTCCTGACCATCGGGGGCCTGAGTGCCCTACCCTTGCCGTCCCCGGCCACGGACGGAGTGGGCAGCTTCTCCGCGAACGTCCTCGTTCCTGCCCTGCCTGTGGGCCCCACCATCGTGGTGGTCACGGTTGGTACGGTAACGGGGACAACTCTGGTCACGATAACGACAACGGCTATAACCCCGGGCACGGCCCTGGCGGGGATCGCCGGGAAGTACACCCGGGTGTGGGGCTATAATGCCGCCACCAAGGCCCATTTGCTCTATGACCCGGCCGTACCTGCCATCAGCGACCTGACGGCTCTGGCAAGAGGTCAGGGCTACTGGATTAACTGCACGGAGGCCGTTACGCTGGTCTACGGAGCTAACCAGTATGTCCTCGTGCCGGGCTGGAACCTTATCGGCTGGCTGGACTAAGAAGAGGAGATAGGCCTGAAGGGGTGGGGCCGCACACAGCGGCCCCACCCCAGGGCCGATTGAAGGAGGAAGGATGACGAGAATAAGAATCTTAGCCCTGCTGGCGCTGGTAGGCCTGTTGGTCCTGTTGCCAGCGGTGGCCTTCGCCCAGCCAAATGCCCACCGCTTCTACGGCACGGCCACGCTGGACGGGGCCGCGGTCTCGGTCGGCTCAGCGGTGGCCGCCACGGTCGGTGGGGACATCTACAGCACTACCACCACCGATGCCGCCGGAAGCTATGTCCTCACCGCCGCCTCGACGGACATCACCAAGAGCTATGCCGGACAGACGGTGGCCTTCACCGTAAGGGGCTATGCCGCCACGCAGACGGCTACCTGGACGGCCGGTGGGGTGACCAATCTGAACCTCACCGCCCGCACCGCTCCCCCTGCGGCGGCTGCCATTACCCTTAGCCCGACAAGCGGCCTGGCCGCCACCACCATCAGCGGCAGCAACTTCGCCGCCGGCTCTACGGTCACCGTTTCCTGGGCGGGGACAACGGTGCCCACGGTCCCGGCTACAGTTACAGTGGGGGGGACCGGCGCCTTCAGCGCCATCATCGCCGTCCCCACGGCTACGGTTGGCTCCTACACCGTCAGGGCAGCGGATGCCACCGGCAACGCGGGAACGGCTAGCTTCTCCGTAGTGGCCGGGCCTGCCGGGCCTGCCGGGCCTGCCGGGCCTGTTGGGCCTGCCGGACCTGCTGGAGCTATCGGAGCTCAAGGGCCTGCTGGACCCGCCGGAGCTCAGGGGCCTGCTGGTGTTCAAGGGCCTGCTGGGCCTGCCGGACCCGCCGGAGTCAGGGGTGACACCGGGCCTGCCGGGCCTGCCGGAGCTGCCGGGCCTGCCGGAGCTCAAGGGCCTGCTGGGGCCAAGGGTGACACCGGGACCGCCGGGCCTACTGGTGCCCAGGGGGTTGCCGGAGCCCAAGGGCCTGCTGGGGCCAAGGGTGACACCGGCGCCCAAGGGGCCGCCGGACCTCAGGGGCTTGCGGGGGTTGCCGGACCTGCTGGACCTGCCGGACCCGCCGGAGCTATTGGTCCTAAGGGGGCCACGGGTGACGCCGGTGCGGACGCCCCGACGGCCATTGTCTGGATAGGCCTCATCCTGGCGGTGGTGGCCATCATCATGGGGGCCATTGCCGTAATGAGGAAGCCCAAGGCTCTCTAGAGCCTCAAGGCACAAAAAGGGCGGGTCGCAGAAGCGACCCGCCCTTTCCTTTTAGTTAAAGACCCTAGCGGCGGTAGTCCAGGAGAATCAATCTGGTCTCGGCGGGGAGGGTAACCCGGGAGATGGAGAGGCGGGGTTGGGGGACTGCTGCCTCTGCCCCCATCTCCTTGAGGAAGGGTACCACAGGCTCCAGGTTGGCCCCTCCCGACTCTGTGCGGTAGTGCATGGGGATGACTACCCGGGGCTCCAGGGCCCTGACCAGCCCGGCGGCAGCCCTTGCCCCCATGGCCGCTCCCCCACCCACAGGCACCAGCAACACGTCCACCCGCCCTAACCCCCCCACCATCTCCGAGGAAAGGGGATGGCCCAGGTCCCCCAGGTGCAGCACCCGGACATCGTCCATCTCCACCAGGTATATGGTATTCCTCCCCAGCTTCTTTCCCTGCTCGCCATCGTGGTAGGTGGCCAGGCCCAGAACAAAGACTCCCCTGGTCTCATACTCCCCGGGGCCCTGGATAATCCGGGGCCCCCCACCCACCCCCACCCCGTAGCTATGGCCGGGATGAGAATGGCTTATGGTGACGATGTCTGCCTGAGGGCCGGGCCAAGGATAGCCCAGGGAGGGGTCAAAAGGGTCGGCGAGGAGCCCTGCCTCCTTCCCCTTGAGGCGAAAGCAGCTATGGCCCAGAAAGCTGACCTCCACAGGCGGCAGTATAACCACTGCCCCTCCCCCCGTCAACCCCTTCACACTCCCTCCCGACGCCCGCTAAAGACAGGCCGCCGGGGGAACACACCCCCTGGGAATTGACAACCCCCCTTTCAGAATGGGGGAGAGTCCCTAAGGGGCCCAGGGGGCGAAGCCCCCCGACCCCTTGACACCCCTACCCCCAGATGCTAAAGTATGACTATTAGCACTCGGGGCTGCCGAGTGCTAATAGAGGAAAAGATGCTTACAGTGAGGCAGGCAGAGGTCTTGAAGGCGGTCGTGGGGGGGTATATAGCCTCCGGGATGCCGGTGGGGTCGGAGGTTATCTGGCGTCACGGCCAGTTGGGGGTGAGCCCGGCCACTATCCGGAATGAGATGGCGGAGCTGGAAGAGATGGGCTACATCCTCCGGCCCCATATTTCGGCGGGGGGTGTCCCCTCGGACCTCGGCTACCGGTACTATGTGGAATCCCTGGGGGGCGCCCCTCCTCTGCCCCCTTCAGAACAGCTCCTACTCCGGCATCTCTTCCATCAGGTAGAGAAGGAGCTTGAGGAATGGGCCCGCCTTGCCGCCGTTTTTCTCTCCCGTTTCACCGGGAATATAGCGGTGGTAACCCAGCCCCGGGCGCAGGAGGCCCGGCTCAAAAGGGTGGAGATGGTGGCCCTGCAGGAGTTCCTGGCCCTGATGCTCCTCGTCCTCTGGGAGGTCCGCGTCAAGCAACAGCTGCTTGCTTTTGACCGCCCCGTCTCGCAGGGGGAGCTGGATGACATAGCGCGCCAGTTCAACCAGGACTACTCCGGCCTTACCCCTTCCCAGATGCGAGAGAAGGGGCTGCCCGAGGGGGAACTGGCAAGAAAGGCAGCAGAGGCCATGATTGACGCCATGGAAGGGGTGGGGGGGAAGGAGCCTTATGTCCATGGCCTTACCCAGATGCTGGCCCAGCCCGAGTTCGGGGAACCCGAGAAAAAGACAGTGCTGGAGGCCCTGGAGGAGAGCCAGGTCCTCCAGGTTGTCCTCTCCGGGATTCCCTGGGAGGAGGGGGTAAGGGTTATTATCGGCAGCGAAAACCCGGAAACAAGCCTCCAGCATTTGAGCTTGGTGGCCAGGCGCTATGGCTCCCCCGGCCGGGTGGGGGGCACCGTTGCCGTCCTGGGCCCTACCCGCATGAGATACCCCCAGACCATGGCTGCTGTTAGCTACCTCTCCCGCATCCTCTCCAGCCTGGTAGGGGAACTATATGCCTGAGGAGACGAGATGGCCGAGGCGAAAGAGTCCCCGGAGGAAAATATGGACCTTCAGAAGGAGGCCCCTGTAGAGGACCTGAATAAAGCCCTGGAGGCGGAAAAGGCCAGGGCAGAATCCTATCTGGCCAGCTGGCAGCGGGCCCAGGCCGATTTCCTCAACCTTAAGCGCCGCACCGAGCAGGAGAAGGAGGAAACCGTCAAGTTCTCCAATGCCATGCTCATCCTCAATCTCTTGGCAGTGATGGATGACCTGGAGCGGGCACTCAACTCCATCTCCACCCATCTAGCGGGGCTCACCTGGGTGGACGGGGTAAAGCTTATCTACCGCAAGTTCCTGGCCATCCTGGAGGCCCAGGGCCTCCAGGATGTCAAGGCCGTTGGGGAGCCCTTTGACCCCCGCTACCACGAGGCGGTGCTACAGGCTGAGGGGGAAGAGGGGATGGTCCTGGAGGAGGTACAGAAGGGCTACAAGCTCCATGACCGGGTCATCCGTCCCGCCATGGTGGTGGTGGGCAAGGGCAAGAAGAAAGAAAAAGTCACCGAAGAGGGCGAAAAGACCCCTGAGGAAAAGGGAGGCTAGATATGGCAAGGGCAATAGGTATTGACCTGGGCACTACTCTGAGCGAGGTAGCTGTGGTAGAAGGGGGACAGCCGGTCATCATCCCCGGTCAGGATGGCCAGAGGCTCCTCCCCTCGGTGGTGGCCATTTCCAAAAAAGGGGAAAGGCTGGTGGGCTGGGCCGCCAGGCGCCAGGGTGTCACCAACGCGGAGAACACCATCTATTCCATCAAGCGCTTTATGGGCCGAAAGTTCGGGGAACCTCACGGCCGGGAACTCCCGGTGGAGGAAGATGCCCGGCGGATGACATATAAGGTTACCCCGGCCCCCAATGGCGATGTGCAGGTGGTGATGGGGGACAAGGCGTACAGCCCCCCGGAGATATCCGCCACAATCCTCCAGAGGCTCAAGGCCGATGCCGAGGCCTATCTGGGGGAGCCGGTCACCGAGGCGGTCATCACCGTCCCCGCCTATTTCAACGATGCCCAGCGCCAGGCTACCAAGGATGCCGGGGAGATCGCCGGGCTCAAGGTGTTGCGCATCATCAACGAGCCCACCGCCTCGGCCCTGGCCTATGGCGTGGATAAGAAAAAGGAGCAGACCATTGCTGTCTACGACCTGGGCGGGGGCACCTTTGATGTCTCCATCCTGGAGCTGGGGGAGGGGACCTTCCAGGTGAAGTCCACCGCCGGGGACACCCACCTGGGCGGCGACGACTTTGACCAGAAGGTCATTGAGTGGCTCGTCCATGAGTTCAAGAGGGACACGGGGATTGACCTGAAGGGGGACCGCACGGCCCTCCAGCGCCTGAGGGAGGGGGCGGAGAAGGCCAAGGTTGAGCTCTCCAACCTGCCCCAGACGGAGATAAACCTGCCCTTCATCACCGCCGATGCCTCGGGCCCCAAGCACCTGACCTACACCCTGACCCGGGCCAAGCTGGAACAGCTCACCATGGACCTGGTGGAGAAGACCGTGGGCCCCTGCCGCCAGGCCATGGAGGATGCCGGACTGAGGCCGGAGCAGATTGATGAGGTGCTGCTTGTGGGCGGCCAAACCCGGATGCCCCTGGTGCGGGAAAAGGTCAAGGCCGTCTTTGGCAAGGAGCCCAACAAGGGCATCAACCCCGACGAGGCGGTGGCCATGGGGGCAGCTATCCAGGCCGCGGTGCTCAAGGGGGAGGTGAAAGACGTCCTCCTCCTGGATGTCACCCCCCTGACCCTTTCCATAGAGACCCTGGGCGGGGTGGCCACCCCCCTCATCCCCCGCAATACTACCATCCCCACCTCCAAGTCCCAGACCTTCACCACCGCTGCCGAGAGCCAGACCTCGGTGGAGATACATGTTGTCCAGGGCGAGCGCCCCATGGCCACCGACAACAAGGGCCTGGGGCAGTTCATCCTGGACGGCATTCTCCCTGCCCCCAGGGGGATGCCTCAGATTGAGGTCAGCTTTGACATAGACGCCAACGGCATCCTCAGCGTCCGTGCCCGGGACAAGGGGACGGGCCGGGAGCAGAAGATGACCATCATCCCCTCCAGCGGCCTCACCAAGGATGAGATTGAGAAGATGAAGCGGGAAGGGGAAATGCATGCCGCCGAGGATGCCCGCAAGAAAGAGGAAGCCGAGCTCAGGAACAGCGCCGATAGCCTGGCCTACTCCACCGAAAAGACCCTGAGAGAGCAGGGGGACAAGATACCACCCCCCTTGAAGCAGGAAGTAGAAGGCAAGCTCAAGGCCCTGCGCACCGCCCTTCAGGGAAAGGATATGGAGTCGGTGCGCCGGACCATGGCCGAGCTCTCCCAGTCCATGCAGAAAATAGGGGCCGCCGTCTACCAGCAGGCCGGGACCCCTCCCCCTGGAGGTGAAGCGCCCGGAGGCGAGCCCTCCGGGGAGACCAAGCCCCCCGAGGGCACCATAGAGGGGGAGTTCCGGGAGGTATAGCCGGGCACCGCCTCTGACCCCAGGGCCAGCTGGTCTCCAGAAGAGGACCGGCTGGCCCTGATAGTTTCCGGCCCAGGACTATTTTAGTAGCCGGGCGAAAGGATTTTCCTAGGATTCAATTAGCTTTGGCTGTGTGCCATCTACCAACTTGAAGGTGCCGGGTGCAACCTTTTCCCACGATGCGC
This sequence comes from Chloroflexota bacterium, assembly GCA_018825785.1. Lineage (NCBI taxonomy): Bacteria > Bacillati > Chloroflexota > Chloroflexota bacterium. The sequence continues at coordinate 19,788 of JAHKAY010000006.1, forward strand.
TATTCTTGAGTAGCATATAGATATGAGAGGCAAGATTCGCTCGTTTGGCAGCACTCAACTTATTGTCAAAGATAAAGTTGGTTGCCATTGCGTAGTGCACTAAGCCGTCCCGCTTTTTGGCTAGAGTCTTGAGAATATCCATGAGCGTCATGTCCCGAAGTTCGCTAATTTGGTTAGCACTTGCCCAAGAGTCTCGGATTGACAGAGATTTTACTCCATTAGGGAAGAGAAGCAAGACCCGCTCTAGAGCCTTCAAGTCAGCATCAAGCGTAGCTACTTGACTCCCTAGGTGTTGGAGTTGCTGGCGTTTGTCATTGAGAAGCTTCGAAAGCTCTTCTCTGACTAGCGCATTTTCTTCACCCATTTGTGAACTCCTTTCTTTGCATTTGTTTCAAAATGCTTTTAGTTCTTGTCTTGATAAGGCAAGATTGCCTTGTCCTATAGTCATGATACGGAGGGTGGGAGATTCGAACTCCCGGGCCTGCGTACACAGGCCGACCGATTTTAAGTCGGTTCCAATGGACCTCTCTGGCAACCCTCCGGTAAATAGGGCGGGGCCGGATTTGAACCGGCGAATCGACACCTTGCAAGGGGTCGCCGTTAGCCTGACTTCGGCACCCGCCCTGTGGCTAGAGTTGAGTATGTTTGCCGACATCTCACCTCTAGTTTATTCCTTTTCCCCCAAAAGTCAATTAGTGTTTTGGTACTGCTTTTATTGGGTGGTCAGGACAGTTTGTGCCAGCGAGTTTCAGCAGCTTTCTTGGCGATTTCTTTCGTTGCTTAGGGGTGAGCTTGTTAGCCCGTGCCAGCCCGCCCTAAATTTCCCACCTAGTTTTCCCTTCCTTTGTGGGCCCCCGTCCGGGGTGTATAATAGAATGTTAAATTATGGCTACCAAACAGGATTACTACGGGGTCCTGGGCGTTTCCAGGGATGCCAGCGAGGAGGACATCAAGAGGGCCTTCCGGCGGCTCGCTTTTCAGTGCCATCCCGACCACAACAGCGAGCCCAGGGCCGAGGAGAAGTTCAAGGAGCTCAACGAGGCCTACGAGGTCCTCTCCAATCCGGAGAAGCGGGCAGCCTATGACCGCCGGCGGGAGTGGGGTGACGACTTTGGGGGCCTTGGCCCAGGCGGCCTGGGGGATATCTTTGAGTCCTTCTTCGGCGGGATAGGCACCCAGGCCCGCCGTGCCCCGCAGAGGGGGACAGACCGGCAATACAGCCTCACCCTCTCCTTTGAGGAGGCCGTCTTCGGCTGTGACAAGGAGATAGGGATGGAGAGGCTGGAGGTGTGCTCCGTATGTCATGGCCGGCAGGCGCGCCCGGGGAGCCAGCCGGAGACCTGCCCTCATTGTCGTGGAAGGGGCCAGGTGCAACGGGTGCAGCAGAGCCTCTTCGGCCGCTTCGTCCACATAACAGCATGTGAGCACTGCAATGGGGAGGGGCGGGTGGTCACCGACCCCTGCCCTCACTGCAGGGGGAGGGGCAGGGAGAAGCTCAGGAGAAGGCTGGTGGTCTCCATCCCGGCAGGGGGGGAAGATGGCTCCCGGCTGCATCTTCCAGGACAGGGGGATGTGGGGGAGAGGGGTGGCCCCCCTGGCGACCTCTATATCGACCTCGCTGTGAAGCCCCACCGCCATCTGCACCGGGAGGGGGAGGACCTGCTCCTGGAACTGCCCATCAACCTGACCCAGGCCGCCCTGGGGGACAGGGTGGAGATTCCCACCCTGGAAGGCCCCCATACCCTCCATGTGCCCCCCGGTAGCCAGTCGGGCCAGGTGCTCAGGGTAAAAGGGAGAGGGGTGCCACGGGGCAGGGGGAGAGGGGACCTGCTGGTCCGGCTCAATGTCCTCACCCCCAGGACCCTGGACAAGAAACAACGTCAGCTCCTGGAGGAGCTGGCCCGCACTCTGGAAAAGCCCAAACTTGTTGAGGACAGATAAGCCCACCCGGGGGCTTTGAGCTTTGAAGTGGCTTGAGGTCCGGGCCCGGGTGGGGCCGGGGGAGGCCGATGATGTGGCCGCCCTCTTGGGCCGCTTCGGCCGGGGAGGGGCGGTGGTGGAGGAGGGGCCTCAGGGCCTCATGGTCAAGGCCTATCTCCCCGTGGACCGGGCCCTCCCCAAGAAGAAGGAGAGACTCTACACTCTCATCGGTCATCTCTCCCTTATCGTCTCGCTGAAGCTTGAGGAGGAGGTCCTGGAGGAGGAGGACTGGGCCCTGGCCTGGAGGGCCCATTTCACCCCCCTTCATATCGGCCGGCTGGTGATAAAGCCCTCCTGGCACAACTGTGCCCCTGGCCCGGGGGAGACCGTCCTGGAGCTGGACCCCGGCCAGGCTTTTGGCACCGGCCACCACCCCACCACCAGGATGTGCCTTCTGCTCCTGCAGAAATACCTCCGCCCCGGTATAGAGGTGCTGGACCTGGGCACCGGCTCGGGCATCCTGGCCCTGGCCGCCGCCAGGCTGGGGGCACGGAGCGTCCTGGCCCTGGACACCGACCCCCTGGCGGTGAAGGCCGCCAGGGAAAACGTCCGCAGGAACGGCCTCACGGGAGCCATAAAGGTGAGGAAAGGCACCCTGGCCCCCCGGTGGGGGTATTTTGACCTCATTGCCGCCAACCTCACGGCAAGGCCCGTCCTGGAGCTACTGCCTGCCCTCTCCTCTTCCCTCAAGACAGGGGGGGGTCTCATCGCCGGGGGCATAATCGCGGACCGGGAGGAAGACGTGAAGAAGGGGCTCCTTGCAGCGGGCCTGAGGCTCCAGGAAAAAGCGGCGGAAGGGGAGTGGCGCACCCTGGCCGCCTGCAAATAGCAGCACCGGTCCTTCCTCAGCCCCGAGGCTGTGGGGCAGTCCCGAAACGGGATTCCTTGCTATGCTAGATGCTTCGCTATGCTCAGCATGACACACCTATGTTGTCACCCTGAGCGAAGCGAAGGGTCTCTGCTCATTTCTGTGGCAGGAATTATTGCAGCTAAGCACTTGTCAGGAAAAGCTCTCAGGCAAGCCCGCGTTTGAACACCCGGCTTTGCCGGCGGAGGCCAAAGTGTAAAGCTCAGGTCAGGAAGAAGGCGCCACCGCTGTAGATGAAATAGCCTGCCAGGGCCAGGAGGAAAAGGCCGCTGGCCGTCATCAGCCCCCGGTAGATTCTTGTGGCAAGGCCCCGGCTCACCAGGACCCCCACCAGGCTATACCAGGAGAGGTCGGAGAGGATATGGCCGAAGTAGAAGACCAGGAGGCCCAGCAACCCCATCCCCAGGGCCCAGACGACAAAGGTGCTGCCCACAGCGGCCCACCACAGGAACCAGGTGGGGTTGGCCAGGCTCACCACCATCCCACCCAGCACAGGAAAGGCCCTGCGGGATGGGCTGGCCGATAATACCGGCCCCTCCATCTTCTGCCGGAGGAGCCTCAGCCCCATCCACCCCAAGAACAGCCCCCCCAGGATGCCGATAAGTGCAACGACAGGCCCCTTCTGGAGCAAGGGGCTCAGGCCCAGCGCCAGGGCGGTCACCAGGGCCGCCTCTACAAGGCCGTGGCCCAGGACCATCAGGGGGGCTGCCCAGAAACCCCTCCGGGCCGTCTCGGCGATGCTCAGGGCCAGCATAGGCCCGGGGATAATAGACCCGGAAAACCCCACCCCAAAGGCAAGAAGAAAAAGGGAAACAAGCTCGGCCAAAAACTATCGGCCTCGGCTCTGGCCCAGAAGGCCCATGATGGCCTCCCGGGGGTCCCCTTTCTCAAAGAGGACCTGGTACACCGCCCGGGTGATGGGGGCATCCACCCCCAGCTTCTCCGCCAGGAGCCTGGCGCCCCGGGTGGTAGGGATACCTTCGGCCACCTCCCTCAGGGAGGCGGTTATCTCCTCCAGACGGCAACCCCTGGCCACCTCCAGGCCCACCTGGTGGTTGCGGGAAAGGGGGCTCATAGAGGTGACTATCAGGTCCCCCACCCCTGCCAGGCCGTAAAAGGTCCTATCCCGGGCACCGGCGGCCACCCCCAGGGCCATCATCTCCTCCAGGCCACGGGCCATGAGGGCGGCCTTGGCGTTGTCCCCGTAGCCCAGCCCCTCGCAGATGCCCGCCGCCAGGGTGATGACATTCTTCAGGGCCCCCCCCAACTCCACCCCCACCACATCAGCGCTGGTAGAGATATAAAGGTTGGAAAGGCAGAGAAGCCCTTTTGCCTCCTCGGCCACCCTCTCCTCCTGCGAAGCCACGACGGCGGCAGCCGGGAGGACCTGGACGACCTCCCGGGCCAGGTTGGGGCCGGAGAGGGCACAGAGTCCAGGACGGAGCCCCGGTCCCAGCTCCTCGGCCAGCACCTGTGTCATCCGCAGGGCGGTTTCGGCCTCCAGCCCCTTGGACACACTCAGTACGATGGGCGAGCCAGAAAGAGACCCCTTTATGGCCCGGACATTCTCCCTCATGCTCTGAGAAGGGACCGCCATGATGACCATCTCCGCCCCCTCCAGGGCCTCCTCGGGGCGGGGGGTGACCCCCAGACGGGAGGGGAAAGGGACACCCAGGGAAGGGCTCTGGCGGCGGGCCTGTAGCTCCCCGGCTTCCTCCTCGGTGCGGGCAAGGAGCTTCACCTTCGCCCCCCCCTGGGCCAGGCGGATGGCCAGGGTAGTGCCCCAACTGGTAGTGCCGACAACGGCTATCCGGCTCATCCCCTCTTCTCTGCCTTGCTCCCCAGTTTCCTCTCCGTGCCGGAGAGGAGGCGGTAGATATTGTCCCGGTGCTGGAAGACCACCAGGGAGCCTCCGGCGAGAGCGAAAACAAAGGGCTCCCTCCCCCCCCCAAGTGCCCAGACCAGAAGGCCCAGGACCACCCCCAGCGCCATCCCCAGCAGGGAGCCCAGGGAGGCATACCGGGATAGGGCGATGACCAGAAGGCCAAAGATCCCCCCCGCCAGGGCTATCCTCCAGTCCAGGACGAAGAAGCTACCCAGGAAGACCAGGACCCCCCTTCCCCCCCGGAAGCCGAGATATAGGGGCCAGTTGTGCCCCAGCATAGCCGCCAGGCCCCCCGCCAAGGCCCCCGGCATGCCTTTCATCAAGTAGAAGCCCAGATAGGCCGCCCCAACCCCCTTCAAGATATCGGTCGCGAAGACCACCATGGCGGTGCGGGTGCCCAGGGTTCGCAGGACATTGGTGGCCCCCAGCTTGCCACTGCCATACTGCCTCAGGTCTACACCCCTGAGCCTCCCGGCGATGAAGCCAAAGGGAATAGCCCCGATAAGATACGCCAGGACAGCAGTGGCCAATCCCTCCAGCATCAGGTCCGTTTCCCGGCCTTTTCCTTATGGGACCTGGCTTTCAAAATCAGCTTCAGGGGGGTGATGTATCCGAAGGCCTGACGCAGGCTGTTCTCCAGATAGCGGAGGTAGGTTGCCGGCAGGGCCGGCCGGCTCACCTCAAGGAGGAAGGTGGGGGGATTGACCCCGGTCTGCGCCACCGAAAGGAGGCGGAAATCACGCCTGCCTCTCAGGGGGGGAGGGCGGAAGGCCACCGCGTCATTGACTACCTTCGCTAACTGGGCGGGGGGAAGCTGCCGCAGACGGTCCTGATATACCCGGCGGGCGATGAGCAGGACCTGCTCTATACCCCAGCCCCGCAGGGCGGAGATAAAGAGCAAAGGGGCGTAGGGCATGAAGACCAGCCGCTCCCTCACCATCTCCTGGTAGGCCAGGGGGTCGGGCTTCTCCACCAGGTCCCATTTGTTTATCAATATTACAAGACCCTTACAACTCTCGTGCGCATAGGAGACGATGTGAAGGTCCTGGGCCATAACGCCCTGGTGGGCCTCAACCAGGAGGAGGACCACATCGGAGCGGGCAATGGCCCTGAGGGCCCGGAGGACGCCGAAGTGCTCTATCCCCGCCTCTACCTTTGCCCTCTTCCTTACGCCGGCGGTATCAATGAGCAGGATGGGCTGGCCCTCAAACTGGAAGGGGGTATCCAGGGCGTCCCTGGTGGTCCCAGGCAACTCTGACACCACCGCCCTCTCCTGGCCCAGGATGCGGTTGAGGAGGAGGGACTTGCCCACATTAGGCCTGCCCACTATCGCCACCTTCATCCCCGGGGCCTCCTCCTCTTTCCCCGCCGGGAGGAGGAGGAGGAGGCTGTCCAGCAGGTCGCCTGTGCCTTTTCCGTGGTAGGCACTGATGGGGTTGGGGTCCCCCAGGCCCAGCCGGTAGAACTCCGGGGCCATCATCTGCTGGCGAGGACTATCGGCCTTGTTCACCACCAGCAGAACGGGCTTCTTCTGCACTCTCAGCCTTTCGGCGATTTCCTCATCAGAGGGGGTGAGGCCCCCCTTGGCATCCACCAGGAAAAGGATGACATCGGCCTCGGCCAGGGCCATCTCCACCTGCTGTTTCACCTGCTGGAGCAAGCTCGTGGAGGGGTGGACCTCCAGGCCTCCAGTGTCCACGATGGTAAACTCCCGCTCCTGCCAGGAGACATCCGAATATATGCGGTCCCGGGTGGTGCCGGGAATATCTTCCACAATGGCCAGTGGCCTTCCCACCAGGCGGTTAAAAAGGGTGGACTTGCCCACATTGGGCCTGCCCACTATCGCCACGATGGGCAGGCTCATCCCAGGACCTCGGCGAGGAGGGCCCGCTGGAGATGGAGACGGTTTTCTGCCTGGTCAAAGACCACCGACTGGGGGTGCTCCAGGAGGCCAGGGGAGACTTCCTCACCGCGGTGGGCAGGGAGGGGGTGCATGAAGAGGGCACCCTTTCCCGCCCGCGCCAGGAGGCCCTCGTTGACCTGATAGCCCGAAAAGGCCTTCCTCCTGGCCTCCGCCTGGGTCTCCTGCCCCATGCTGGTCCAGACATCTGTATAGACCACCTCCACCCCCGCCACCGCCTCTTGAGGCCCCTCATAAAAGGATAATCTGGCGCCCCCTACCCGGGCAAGGGCCTGGGCCTTCTCCACCACTTGCGGCCCGGGGCCGTAGCCCTGGGGATGGGCCATGTGGAAGTCCACCCCCATGAGGGCCGAGGCCAGCATCAGGCTGTGGCAGACATTGTTGCCGTCCCCAATATAGGCCAGAGCCACGCCCTCGAGCCGGCCCTTCTTCTCCTTTATGGTCAGGAGGTCGGCCAGGGCCTGGCAGGGGTGCTCCTCATCGGTGAGGGCATTGATGATGGGGATGGCGGCCCACCGGGCCAGGAGGGCCAGGTCGGCCTGGGCGAAGGTGCGGACTACAATGGCCTGGACATAGCGGCCCAGGGTGCGGGCCACATCGGGGATGGCCTCCCGCTTCCCCAGCCCTACCTCCGCCTGGGAGAGGTAGATGGCCTTCCCCCCCAGCTGGGATACCGCCACTTCAAAGCTTACCCGGGTGCGGAGGGAGGGCTTCTCAAAGAGGAGGGCTACAGCCTTGCCCTGGAGCCTGGGGGTGATGGGGCCCCGCTTCATCTCCCCGGCCACCTGGAGAAGGCGCTCTATTTCCGCAGCCGTGAGGTCGGCCACGGAGAGGAGGCTCTTCCCCTTCACGCCTCAACCTTCTCTATCCGGTAGCGCCGGACCCCCGCCGGGGTGGTCACCTCCACCACCTCCCCTTCGTGCTTGCCCAGGACCCCCCGCCCGATGGGGGAGGCTACCGATAGTTTTCCTCTCTCCAGGTCCGCCTCCCTGGGGTCCACCAGGACATAAGAGACGCTGGCCCCCGAGGCCAGCTCCATCAGGGTAACCCGGTGGCCGGGGGCCAGCCCCCGTCCCTCCTCCCTCCTGGCCGTTGCCCTGGCCAGCACCCCCTCCAGCTCCGCAATACGGGATGATACCTTGGCCATCTGTTCCCGGGCCGCATCCAGGGGGGCGTTCTCCCGGAAGTCCTTGTCCTCCCGGGCCCGCTTTACCTCCCCCACCAGTCTGAGCCTCTCCGCCTGGAGGGCTTCCAGGTCCTGCTTCAAGTGCTGTCTCCCCTCCTCGGTGAGGAGGCTGGGCTGGGGGGTCTCCCCGGCCGGGGACACCCGGGCCGGGGTCTTCTTGGCCCGGAGGTGGACGGAGAGGTTGGTGGGGGTGAGCCCCTCCTTCTTGGCGAAAGTCAGGAAGGCACGTACCGGCTCCAGCTTCTTAATGTCCACCCCCTGGTCAGCTAACCTTTCGGCGTAGTTGCCTGTTTCCGGAGGGGTGAGGGCGGAAAGGGGCCTGTCCCAGCCATACCAGCGGACGAAGCGGTAGACCTCCTGCTGGGAAGACTCCTTTTCCTGGGGGGGAAGGCTGGCCAGGTAGCGGACGGCGGCCTCGCCCAGGGAAAGGTTCGCTTTCATTATAGGGGTATTTTAGGCAGGGCGCTCCCCCCTGTCAACGCAGAGGGGGCCCGAGATAGACCAGAAAGGGCAAGGGGGATATAATCGGGGGACATGGGGACCCTTTATCTGGTGGCCACGCCCATAGGCAACCTGGAGGATATCACCCTGCGGGCCATGCGCGTGCTGAAGGAGGTGGGGCTGGTGGCCGCCGAGGACACCCGCACCGCCCGCATCCTCTTCCGCAAATACGGGATAGAGACGCCCCTTATCAGCTACCACGACTACAACAAGAAGGCCAGGCTCCCCCGCCTGCTGGAGGTGCTGCAAGGGAAGGATGTGGCCCTCATCTCCGAGGCGGGGATGCCGGGGATAAGCGACCCTGGCTATGAGCTGGTGGTTGCCTGTGTAGAACGGGGGATAAAAGTCGTGCCGGTCCCCGGCGCCTCCGCCATCCTCACCGCCCTGGCGGCCTCGGGCCTCCCCACCAATTCCTTCCTCTACCTGGGCTTTCTGCCTCGCAAGAAGGGGGAAAGACGGCGGCTCCTGGAGGCCCTGGCCCCTTTGCCCCATACCCTGGTCTTCCTGGAGGCCCCCCACCGCCTATCCAAGGGCCTGGAGGACCTGCGGGAAGTGCTGGGGGAGAGGCGGATGGCGGTGGGGCGGGAGCTGACCAAGCTCCACGAGGAGTTCTTCCGGGGGACTGTCAGCCAGGCCCTGGAGCATTTCTCCCAGCCCCGGGGGGAGTTCACCCTGATTGTTGAGGGGGCACTCAAGGGAAAAAAGGAACTGGGGCCGGAAGTGGAAGCGGAACTCCTGAGGCTGCGCCAGGAGGGGCTGAGGGCAAAGGAGGCGGTGGCCCGGCTGGCTTCAGAGACAGGCCTCCCCCGCCGGGAGCTGTACCGGGCCTGGCTTGGGGCAAAAAGGGCCCCGTGAGCCCCCTCTTTATTCTCTCCCTTGTCCTGGCGGGGGTGGGGACTGGTATCTATGGAAGCCTGGTGGGGCTGGGGGGAGGCTTTATCCTGGTGCCCCTCCTCCTCTATCTATACCCTGAGGAAAGTCCCCGCATCATCACCGCCGTCTCCCTGGCGGTGGTCTTCTTTAACGCGCTCTCGGGGAGCCTGGCCTATGCCCGGATGCGGCGGATAGACTACTCCACTGGCCTCCCCTATGCCCTGGCCACTGTCCCCGGGGCTCTCCTGGGGACAGTGGCCTCCCGCTACGTCAGCCGGGAGGTTTTTGACCCCCTTTTCGGCCTGATGCTTGGCGCCGTTTCCCTCTTCCTTCTACTGCGCCCCCAGGCCCGGCTCTCCCTGCCCCGGGCCAAAACCAAGAGGGTGGTGGTAGACGGCTCCGGGCAGGTCCACGCCTACCGGACCAACCTGGGGCTGGGGGTGGGGCTGAGCTTCCTGGCGGGGTTCGTTGCCACCAGCCTGGGGCTCGGAGGGGGGGTCTTCCACATCCCCATCCTTATCGGCCTCCTCCAGTTCCCGGTCCACATAGCTACCGCCACCTCCCACTTTGTCCTCTCCATTACTGCCTTCACCGCCAGCCTGGCCCACCTCATAGGCGGGGCCTACTCCGGGACCTGGCAAATAGTGCTCGCCCTGGGGGCCGGGGTGATAGTGGGGGCCCAGGTGGGGGCAAGGCTCTCAGAAAGGGTGGCGGGGCCCCTCCTGGTCCGCCTCCTGGCCGTGGGCCTCCTCCTGGTGGGGGCAAGATTGCTCTGGCAAGGCCTCACCGTCTAGTGCTAGAATATGACCTTGATGCCTGATAAGGTTTTGGTCTGTGTCGCCTGGCCCTATGCCAACGGCCCCCTCCACCTGGGCCACATCGCCGGGTGCTATCTCCCCGCCGATATCTTCGCCCGCTACCACCGTGCCAAGGGGGACCGGGTCCTCATGGTCTCCGGCTCCGACCAGCACGGCACCCCCATCACCCTCCGGGCGGAGCAGGAGGGGAAGACTCCCCAGGAGGTAGTGGCCCGCTATCACCAGCAGTTCCTGGAAAGCTGGCAGAAAATGGGCATCTCCTTTGACCTCTTCACCGCTACCGGCACCCCCAACCACGCCCGGGTGGTCCACGACATCTTCCTCACCCTTCTCAAGAAGGGCTACATCTACAAGGACACCATGGCCCAGCCCTACTGCCCCAAGTGCAGGCGGTCCCTCCCCGACCGCTATGTGGAGGGGACATGTCCCTTCTGCGGGTTTGAGAACGCCCGGGGGGACCAGTGCGATAAGTGCGGGAAGCCCCTCAACCCCACCGACCTGGTGAAAGCCCGCTGCCGCACCTGCGGCACCACGCCACAAACAATCCAGTCGGAGCATTTCTTCCTGCGCCTCTCTGCCTTCCAGGAGGGGCTCCTTTCCTGGGTCAGAAAGCAAGCCCACTGGAAGCCCAGTGTCCTCAACTTCACAATCAATTATCTGGAGGAGGGGCTCAGGGACCGGGCTATCACCCGGGACATTGAATGGGGCGTGACGGTGCCGGTGGAGGGGTTTGAGAAGAAGCGAATCTATGTCTGGTTTGAAGCTGTCATCGGGTATCTCTCGGCCAGCCAGGAGTGGGGGGAGGGGTGGCGGGAGTTCTGGGAGGGGGATGCCCGCGCCTACTATTTTATTGGCAAGGACAATATCCCCTTCCACTCCATCATCTGGCCCGCGATGCTCATGGGCTACGAGGGGCTGAACCTGCCCTACGATGTGCCCGCCAACGAGTTCCTCACCCTCCAGGGCAAGAACTTCTCCACCAGCCGCAACTGGGCGGTCTGGGTGCCGGATTACCTGGAGAGGTATGACCCCGACCCCCTCCGCTATCTCCTCTCCGCCAACATGCCGGAGTCGGCGGATGCCGACTTCTCCTGGCAGGAGTTCTACCGACGCAACAACGATGAGCTGGTGGCCACCTATGGCAACCTGGTCCACCGGGTGCTCACCTTCCTCCAGCGCCACTATCAGGGGCGGGTGCCCCAGCCCGGCCCCCTGGACGCGGAGGGCCAGGCCCTGTGGGAGAAGGCCCGGCTCACCCTGGAGGCCGTGGACAAGAGCCTGGCCCTCTGCCACTTCCGGGAGGCTACAAGGGCGGCGATGGCCCTGGCCCAGGAGGCCAACCGCTACCTGGAGGTGAAGTCCCCCTGGAAGGCCGTGGCCCGGGACCGGGAAGGGGCGGGCACCTCCCTCTATGTGGCCCTGGGGGTTATCGCCTGCCTGAAGACGGTCTTCTACCCCTTCCTCCCATTTAGCTCCGCCAGGCTCCACCATCTGCTGGGCTTTGAGGGGTCGGTGGAGAAGGCGGGCTGGGGATGGCAGGTGCCTGAGCCGGGAAAGCCCCTCCCTCCGCCCCAGCCCCTTTTCACCAAGCTTGAGGAGAAGGCCCTGGCCGAGGAGTTGGCCCGCCTGGGCCCGAGGTAGCCTGTGTCCCCAAAAATCCTCCAATTATTCGGGGACCCCGAGACCTAGCTTGGAACTCAAAGAAATATACAGGCCCATCCAGGGGGACCTGGACCGGGTGGAGAAGGAACTCCGGACTCTTTCAAGGAAGGAGTTCCCCCGCCTGGCCCCCCTTCTGGAGCATATCCTGCCCCAGACCGGCAAGCGCCTCCGCCCTGCCCTTACACTCCTGGCCGGCCGGCTCTACGCCAGGAACTCCAACAGGCTCATCGCCATGGCTATGGCCGCGGAGCTCTTCCACACCGCCACCCTTGTCCACGACGATGTGGTGGACGATTCCGGGGTGCGCCGGGGCCGGCCCACCGTCCACAGCCTCTGGGGTAAAGGGGCAGCCCTCCTTCTGGGGGACTACCTCTTCTCCCTCTCCGCCGACCTGGTGGCCTCCACCCGGAACATGAGGGTCATTGACATCTTCGCCGATACCCTGAAGACCGTCTCCCGGGGGGAGCTGGGGCACAACCTGAGCCCGGGGGAGGAGAGGGGAAAGCGGCGGGCATACTACCGGTGGATAGGGGCCAAGACGGCCTCGGTCATGGCGGCGGCCACCCAGGCAGGGGCGATATTAGGGGGAGCGCCAGAGGCGGGGGTTACGGCCCTGGAAGAATACGGCCAGAGGTTTGGCCTGGCCTTTCAGGTTGTGGACGACATCCTGGACTTCACCGGGGAGGAAGGTGAGTTGGGCAAGCCCGTTGGCTCCGACCTCTTCCAGGGGGCCCTCACCCTCCCCGTGCTTATCCTTTTGGAGCGGGACCCTAAGAGCCCACTGGCCCGGGGCGAGGAGAGTCGCGAGAAGGCCCGGCGGACGGCCCGCCACATATCCCACTCCCCCGTCATCAAGGAATGCTACACCATAGCCCGGCGCTTCTCCTCCCAGGCCCTCCGGGCACTGGAGCCCCTCCCCCCCTCCCCCGCCCGGGAGTCCCTGGCCGCTTTGGTCCAGTACAACCTGGAACGGAGAAGATAACCCTCAGGCCTCCACCTCGCCGTCGGGGTTGTGGGTCTGCATGAGGGCGGCGTACTGGGGGTGGAGCTTATGCCAGTATATCTTCTCCAGCTTGTCCATGAGCTCCGCGGGGGTGGAGCTGTAGACCACCTCTGCCCCGGTCTCCTTCTTGACCATCTTGATAATGTCGTCCAGGTGCTCGGTGATGCCCCCGGTGCCCAGGAGGACGCCGATGACCTTCCCCTCGTCGTAGGCGATGGCGAACTCCCCCAGGGTCCCCGAGCGGCCACCGGCCAGGATGACCACATCGCAGGAGCGGATGTTGTCTATCTCCCGGCCCATAAGGCCGCTCCCGGTATAGATGATGGCATCATAGCCCCTAGTGGGGGACTTGTATTCCTCTACATGCTTTCTCAGGTTCAGGGCGGGGGAGATGCCTATGACGGTCCCCCCCTCCGCCTTGGCCCCCTTCGCAGCCTCGTGGGGGAGGCCGGGGCAGGCCCCCGTGATGAGGACGTGGCCCCTCCGGGCAATCTCCCTCCCCAGCTCATATAGCTTATCCAGCACCCTGGGCTCCATTTTTCCCCCAGCGGAGCCCATGACCCCCACGCTCATGTGGGGGAAGAGTTCGCGGTGCTCTCCCTCGTATAGGTTCATTCAACCCTCGCTTTGAAGTTCAGCAAACCAAGGGGGATTCTGACCTTCTGACTTCTTTATTAGCTCGGAGTTTTCCCCGCCAGCGAGATCGATAGTGGGATCGCCAAGCTAGATTTAATACCCAAAGCCTGAGTAGATTGCGATGCCTAATTCTGATCCTGCGCCAAATAGAAGGCAAGCTAAAGAACTCCCTCAACGCCCAGATTGTACCCCTTTGTAATGCTTCTCTTGACATCAATTTTGGCTCATAGACCACATCATCATCATACCTTGACCAGTCTTTGGTAACTATGCGACCAGCTTCGCCTAGAGACTTAAATAGAGCGGTGCCGGGAAGGGGGGTAAGAACAGCGAACCCGGCAGACTCCAGCCTCATCCTCTGGGCAAAACGAACCGTGCGCCCAAAAACACTTTCGTCATCGTCATCCAAGCCTACGATGAAGGTGCCATGGATAGCGATGCCGCGGGAGTGAAGCTTTCTGATTACGTTTTCATAGTCATCTGCCACATTGATCTTCTTCCCCACCGCTACCAGATTAGCTGGAGATAGTGACTCAAACCCGATGAGTAGGGCAACGCAGCCGCTGGCGGCTGCCAGTTGGAGCAGTTCTTCATCCCTCGCTATGGTGACCGAGGCCTGGCCGCCCCACTTGATTTTATAGGGAATAAGGGCACGAAAGAGCTCCTTGGCGAACCTGGGGTTGCCGACGATGTTATCGTCAACGAAGGCAATGAATTTCTTCTCTTTGAATGTCTCTATCTCCTTAAGGATTTCTTCCACCGGGCGGCAGCGATAGCTACGGCCAAAGAAAGAGGTAACTGAGCAGAAGGCGCAGGAATTGGGACAGCCTCTGGTGGTCTGGAGGGTGTGACTGACGAAGTACGCCCCCTCGTCAAACAGGTCTCGCCGGGGAATAGGTAGGCCGACCAAGCTGGGCCGCTCAGGCTGCCCGTATATTCTTTGTAGCTTGTTCGCCTTGAAATCCTCGAGCAGATTTGGCCAAACTTCCTCGGCCTCCCCGATGACCACGGAATCGGCATGCTGACTTGCCTCTTCGGGCAGGAAGCTAGGATGTACACCCCCTAAGACAACTTTTACTCCTCTGGCTCTGAAGGTATCGGCGATGTCGTAGGCCCGTTGCGCCGTGAGAGTTAGCACCGTGATGCCCACCAGGTCGGTGTCCTTTTGGAGATCAATAGCTGTAACATTCTCGTCAGTTATGGAGACTTCGACCTCCGGCGGGGTTAACGCGGCGAGCATGGCGAGGCCCAGGGGCGGGATCAGGCCCCTTTTTCGCTTCCGGCTACCCTCTTGCCTGGCAGGGGCAATGAGCTCAAGTTTTATTGGGACTCCCTTCCTCTTGTGGCGATAAGGACGCTATGGCCAGACCAGCATTCTTGTGCCACGCCTCACGCAATGCCTGGCTTCATCCTAGCCTTTGGCCCATTTCCACCCGTCGGGGAAGACCTCTTTCTTCCACAGGGGGACGGATTTCTTGAGCTGGTCAATGGCAAAGCGGCAAGCGGCGAAGGCCTGGCGGCGGTTGGGGGCGGAGACGGCGATGGCGACTCCTGTTGCTCCCACCTCCACCCTTCCCAGGCGGTGCAGAATGGCCACCTCCAGGGGCCCCCACCGCCTTCTCATCTCCTCCTCAATCCCCTGGAGCCTTTTCTCGGCCATAGGGGGATAGGCTTCATACTCAAGGCGCAGCACCTTCCTGCCCCGGGAGCTGGCGCGGACCGTCCCCAGGAAGAGGACCAGGCCACCGTGGTCGGGGTTCCTGACCAGGTCCAGGGCCCTTTGGGGCTCCAGGGGCTCTGAGGTTAGCTCAACCACAGGCCCCGCCGCTGAAGGGAGGGAGGAGGGCCACCTCGTCCCCTTCCTTGAGGGGGGAGTGGAGGGGCTTCATCTCCCCGTTTATGGCCATCAGGGGCAGGTAGTCTTTGAACCGGGGGAAGGTCCGGTCCAGGGTTTCCTTGAGGTCAGCCAGGGTGGCCCCTTTGGCTACTGCTACCTCCACCTCCCTCCGTTCCAGGAGCTCCCGGTAGAAGGCAAAGGGGAGGATTTTTATCTTGAGGGACACCTTAAGCGGAAGGGGCGGGCTGGGGGACGGGCTCCTGGAAGAGCGTTGCCAGGGCCTCCCCCTCAATGGTCTCCTTGGCGATGAGCTCCTGGGCTATATGGTTGAGCTTGGCCCTCTTCTCTCGGAGGATGTCCTTGGCCGTCTGATAGGCCTCGTTGATGAGCCTGTGGACCTCCTGGTCTATCTCCAGGGCCACCTTTTCGCTATAGTTGCGCTGCTCAGAGATCTCCCTGCCCAGAAAGACCAGCTCCTCCTTGCGGCCGAAGGCCCTGGGGCCCAGGAGTTGGCTCATGCCGTATTCCATTACCATCTTGCGTGCTATCTTGGTGGCCTGTGCAATATCGCTCTCCGCCCCTGTGGAGAAGTCCTGAAAGACCAGTTCCTCAGCGGCCCTGCCCGCCAGGCTTACCGCCAGTATATCCTTGAACTGAGAGCCGGTCCAGATGCGGCGGTCCTCGGTGGGGAGGAGGCGGGTATAGCCCCCCATCATCCCCCGGGCCACGATGGATATCTTGTGCACCGGGTCGGCATGGGGAAGCGTCCTGGCCACCAGGCCATGGCCGGCCTCATGGTAGGCGGCCAATTCCTTTTCCCGGGGGCTGATTACCCGGCTCTTCTTCTCCGGGCCAGCGATGAGCCGGTCTATGGCCTCCTCCATCTCCGCCGTGCCGACAGTCTTCTTGTTGCGGCGGGCCGCCAGGATAGCCGACTCGTTCACCAGGTTAGCCAGGTCGGCCCCGGAAAAGCCCGGGGTGAGCCGGGCGATGGTCTCCAGGTTCACGTCGGGCTCCAGGGGCTTCCCCTTTGCGTGGATCTGGAGGATAGCCTTCCGGCCGACGATGTCTGGCGGGTCCAGGACCACCTGCCGGTCAAAGCGGCCCGGCCTGAGGAGTGCAGGGTCCAGGATATCGGGGCGGTTGGTGGCAGCGACGACGATGACATTGGTGTTGGTATCAAAGCCGTCCATTTCCACCAGTATCTGGTTCAGCGTCTGCTCCCGTTCATCGTGGCTACCGCCCAGGCCGGCCCCCCGGTGGCGGCCCACGGCATCTATTTCGTCCACAAAGATAATGCAGGGGGCATGGCGTTTGGCCTGGTCAAAGAGGTCCCGCACCCTGGCCGCCCCCACCCCCACGAACATCTCCACAAACTCGCTGCCCGAGATAGAAAAGAAAGGCACCCCCGCCTCCCCGGCCACTGCCCGGGCCAGGAGGGTCTTGCCCGTGCCGGGGGGCCCCACCAGGAGCACTCCCCGGGGGATGCGGGCTCCCAGGGCATGGAATTTCTCCGGGTTCTTCAGAAAGTCCACCACCTCATGGAGTTCCTGCTTGGCCTCATCCACCCCGGCTACATCGGCAAAGGTCACCGGGGACCGTGCGCCGGCGAAGATGCGGGCCCGGCTCCGGCCAAAGTTCATGGCCTGGGAGTTGGCCCCCTGGGCCCGCTGGAGGATGAAGATGAAGACTAGGCCAATCAGGACAAGGGGGAGGTAGGTGATAATCAAGGCAACCCAGTTCCTCCCCGCTGAGCGGGGGACTATCTCCACCCGTCCCGGCCCGGAAAGGCTTACCCCCTCCTTCCCCAGGAGGTCATAGAGCTCCGCCGTGCTCCCCTGGAAGGGGGTTATGTAGAGGGGGCTGCCATCTACCCTGGGGATGGCAGTAAGGGTCTCCCCCTGCTGCTCAATGGCCTTTATCTCCCCCGCCCTGGCCCGCTCCAGAAGCTCGGTAAGGGATACCTCCTCCTTCGCCTGGGAAGCAGGGAAAAGGCTGGAGAAGAGGGCCACCACTGCCACCATGAGCAGCAGCCAAAGAAAACTGTTCCTCAACCAACGTCCGCCCATCGCTGCTATATTATAGCACCAAAAAAGCCCCAGGCCTATTCATTGACGCCCGGGGGGTGCCGTGCTATTATCTTCCCAAAAGAGGATGAAAGAGGTCAGGGACCTTTCCCCAGAGGAGCTGGCCGAGAGGGTAAAGGCCTGCACAGACTGCCGCCTGAGCCAGGGCCGTAACCTCGCAGTGCCAGGGGAGGGGAAAGACGGGTCCATCCTCTTTGTTGGGGAGGGCCCGGGCTGGCATGAGGACCAGATGGGCCGTCCCTTCGTAGGCCCCGCCGGCAAGTTCCTGGAGGAGCTCCTGGGCTCCATCGGTCTCAAGCGGGAGGAGGTATTCATCACCAACATGGTAAAGTGCCGGCCCCCGGGCAACCGGGACCCCCTGCCCGATGAGATTGAAACCTGCCGAAAGTATCTGGACCGTCAGATAGAGCTCCTCAGGCCCAGGGCGATAGTCAGCCTGGGCCGCCACTCTCTGGCCCGTTTCTTCCCCGGCAAGACCATCAGCCAGGTCCACGGCTCCTGGCGCAAGGAGGACTCCACTATCTACTTCGCCATGTATCACCCCGCCGCCGCCCTCCACCAGGGAAGCCTGAGAAAGGTCATCCAGGAGGACATTCTCAAGTTACCCCAGGCCATCCGGGAAGCGGAGAAGGACCGGGGGGAAAAGCCCACCCGGCAGCTCAGCTTCTTCTAGGCTACTATGGCTAAAGACAGGCTTAAGGTCATCCCCCTGGGCGGGCTGGGGGAAATCGGCAAGAATATGCTGGCCCTGGAGTTGGGCGGGGATATTATTGCTATTGACTGCGGGCTGATGTTCCCCAAGGAGGGGATGCTGGGGGTGGACCTGGTCATCCCCGATATTTCCTATCTCCAGGAGAGAAAGGACCGCCTGCGGGGCATCATCATCACCCATGGCCATGAGGACCATACCGGGGCCCTCCCCTATGTCCTGCCCAAGCTGGATGTCCCGGTCTATGCCACCACCCTCACCCGGGGCCTTATCCAGGCCAAGCTCAAGGAGCACGGGGTCAAGGCCAGGCTGGAGGTGGTGCGGCCGGGGGGGGAGGTGAGGCTGGGGGCCTTCCGGGTAGGGTTCTACCAGGTCAGCCACAGCATCCCCGATGGCGTGGGGCTCATCATCCATACCCCCCTGGGCACCATTGTCCACAGCGGCGACTTCAAGCTGGACCACACCCCCGTGGACGGCCGGCTCACTGACTTATCCCGCCTGGCCAAGGCAGGGACGGATGGGGTATTGCTCCTCTTCTCCGATTCTACCTATGTGGAGCTCCCCGGCTATACCCCCTCGGAGAAGGTGGTGGGGGAGACCCTGGACAGGATTATGGCCGAGGCCCCGGGAAGGGTTATCATCACCACCTTTGCCTCCCTGGTATCCCGCACCCAGCAGGTCCTCCGGTCGGCCGCCCGGCATGGCCGGAAGGTCTTTGTCCTGGGCAGGAGCATGCAGGATACGGTAAAGATAGCCACGAAGCTGAAATATCTGGAAATACCCCCCGGCACCCTGGGCCAACTGGAGGAACTGCCTGGACTGCCCCTACCCAAGGTGGTCCTCCTCATCACCGGCAGCCAGGGGGAGCCTACCTCCGCCCTGGTAAGGATAGCCCGGGGGGACCACCCCAGGGTGCGCATCTTGGCCGGAGATACCGTGGTCATCTCCGCCTCCCCCATCCCCGGCAATGAGGCCCTCATCAACCGCACCATAGACGCCCTCTTCAGGCTGGGGGCCCAGGTCCTCTATGATAAGCTGGCCCGGGTCCATGTCCACGGCCACGGCAGCCAGGAAGAACTGAAACTGCTTATCAACCTGGTCCACCCCAAATACTTCGTCCCCATCCACGGGGAATACCGCCACCTCAGCCTCCATGCCAGCCTGGCCCAGTCCCTGGGGATGCCCAAGGAGAATACCGTTGTCCTGGAGGACGGGGATACCCTGGAAATCGGCCCCAGGGGGGGCCTGGTGATGGAGCACCTGCCCATCAGTAGTATCTATGTGGACGGGCTAGGCGGGGTGGGGCCTGTGGTGTTGAGGGACCGTCAGAGCCTGGCCCATGACGGGGTGGTAATGGTGATACTCACCCGGGAAAGACGCTCCGGCCGGCTGGTGGGAAGGCCCGATGTGGTCTCCAGGGGCTTTGTGGAGGAAAAGGAGTGGCAGGCACTGGCAGAAAGGAGCCGGGACCTCCTCACCCGCCAGCTGGGCCACGGCAAGATAGAGGGCCTTGTCCAGGACAGGGTAAAAGATGTCCTGGGGCGGTTCTTCTACCAGGAGACCCACCGCCAGCCCATGGTCCTACCGGTGGTGGTAGAGGTCTAAAATGGGCCGGGCCGCAAGAAGGCCTTCCCTCTGGGGCACCCTGGGGATCATTCTCTTGGTGGCGGCGCTGGTGCTCCTCTACTATGAGCTCCCCGAGTTGCCGGACATGACCCAGGAGTGGGCTGACTGGGCGTACGAGCTCATGGGCGTGGGGCTTGCGCTTCCTGCTTTCTTCCTCCTCGTGCTTCTCACGCTCTGGCGTCTGGGCCGATTCTCATTCATCTGGCGGCGGAGATGGCTTGCCCTCCTGTCCTTTTCCTTAGCCGGCTGGGACATAGCCACCCTGACCGACTCCAGCTATGGGGGAGAATGGGGGCAGCGGTTCCTGGGACCGCCTACCTGGATAGCTTTCCTGCGCCTGGCGGTCCTCTTTTACCTGGGCCTCATCTTCTGGTCCCCCCGTCTTACCCTGAGAGTTACCCGGCGGGTCCTGCTTCTTATAGAGCGGCCCTTCCTCTTCCCGCTGCGCTTGCGGCTGCGGCGGCCCCGGCCCGCCGAAGCGCCCGTTGAACTGTCCCGCATGAAAGAAGAGGAACAGGAAGAAGCCCCACCCAAGCAGCCACCAAAGCCTTCCACCCCCCCTGCCCCCGCCCGCCTCAAGAAGGTTGTCATGGAGGTATGGAGGAAGAGGGCTCCACCCCCCGTCCCAGTCCAGCCCATCCTTACCGCCTCGGGGTGGGAGTTGCCCCCCCTGGAGCTGTTGGACATCAGCCCTGAGGCAGAGGCAAGACCTATGGACAACGAGAAGCGGGCCCACCTGCTGGAAGAGGCCCTGTCCAGCTACGGCGTAGAGGCCAAGGTGGTCCAGGTAAATGTGGGCCCCTCGGTCACCCAGTTCGGGGTGGAGCCGGGCTGGGAGCGGCGCTTCCGGGAGCTGAAAGAGAAGGACAAGAACGGTAATGTCCGGGTCCGCAAGGAGGAGGTCTCCCGCACCCGGGTGAAGGTGGAGAGGATTGTCTCCCTGGCCAACGACCTCGCCATGGCCCTGGCTGTCGCCGCTGTCCGCATTGAAGCCCCCGTGCCGGGCAAGCCGCTGGTGGGGGTGGAGGTGCCCAACACCTCCTTCGCCACGGTGGGCCTCAGGAGCGTTATGGAGAGCGCTCCCTTCCAGCGCCTCCGGCCCAAGGCCGCGCTGGCCCTCGCCCTGGGCAAGGGGGCCGGGGGGGAGGTGGTGGTGGCCGACCTGGCCAAGATGCCCCATCTCCTCATCGCCGGGGCCACCGGCTCGGGTAAGACCGTCTGCCTCAACGCCCTCATCTGCTGCCTTATGATGTATAACACCCCCGAGGAACTCCGGCTGATGATGGTGGACCCCAAGCGGGTGGAGCTGGTGGCCTATAACCGGGTCCCCCATATGGCCTTCCCCATCATCGTGGACCGGGAGAAGGCTGTAGAAGCCCTGCGCTGGCTCAATCTCGAGATGGATAACCGCTACAAGAAGTTCGCCGAGGTCGGGGCCAGGAATCTTGATGACTACAACAAAAAAATCCGGCCCCCCCTGCCCAGCCTCGTCCTCTTCATAGACGAGCTGGCTGACCTGATGATGGCCGCCTTTGAGGAGGTAGAACACGGCCTCTGCCGCCTAGCCCAGCTGGCCAGGGCCACGGGCATCCACCTGATAGTGGCCACCCAACGCCCCTCGGTGGATGTGGTCACCGGACTTATAAAGGCCAACTTCCCCACCCGCCTCAGCTTTGCCGTATCCCAGCTAGTGGACTCCCGCACCATCCTGGACATGGCCGGGGCGGAAAAGCTCCTGGGGAGGGGGGATATGCTCTTCCTCCCCACCGAGGCCACCAAACCCAAGCGCCTCCAGGGCTGCTATGTCTCCGATGCCGAGATAGAAAGGCTGGTGGCCTTCTGGTCCCGCCAGAAAGGGCCCGTTGCCCCGATAGCGGAGCCCACCGCCCCCGCTGCCAAAGAGGGGGAGGATTCCCTCCTGGAAGCTGCCCGCAGGCTCTCCAAAGAGCACCGCAAGCTCTCCGCCTCCTTCCTCCAGCGCCAGCTCCAGGTAGGCTACCCCCGGGCCGCCAAGCTCATGGAAGCCCTGGAAAAAGAGGGCCTGGCCGCCAAAGAAAACTCATAAGGGCTACTTCCTGAGGGGCGACAGGAGCTCCAGGTCACGGCGCAGGTCAATAATGCGGTCGCGGATGAGGGCGGCCTTCTCATACTCCAGCTCCCGGGCCGCCTTCCTCATCTGGCCCTCCAGCTCCCTGATTAGCTTGAGAATGCCCTCGGCGGTGGCGGGGGTGGAGACCTCATAGGGGGCCCGGGGCTCCGCCACCACCCTGATGCGCTCGGTGATGTCCCGGATGGCCTTCCTTATCCCCTGGGGGGTAATGGCGTGCTCCTGGTTATAGGCCGTCTGGATGTCCCGCCGGCGCTGGACCTCGTCCATGGCGGCCTTCATTGAGCCAGTAATGGTGTCGGCATACAGGATGACATGGCCGTCCACATGGCGGGCAGCCCGCCCCATGGTCTGGATGAGGGCCCCGGCGGAGCGCAGATACCCCTCCTTATCGGCGTCCAGGATGGTCACCAGGCTGACCTCCGGCAGGTCCAGGCCCTCCCGGAGGAGGTTTATGCCCACCACCACATCATAGACCCCCCGCCGGAGGTCCCGTAGAATCTCTACTCTTTCCAGGGTCTCTATCTCCGAGTGGAGATAATGGGTCTTGATGCCCATCTCCCGGAGGTAGTCGGAGAGCTCCTCGGCCATGCGCTTGGTGAGGGTGGTGACCAGGACCCTCTCCCCCCTCCCCACCCGCACCTTTATCTGCTCCAGAAGGTCGTCTATCTGCCCCTTTGTGGGCTTCACCTCCACCGAAGGCTCAAGGAGCGCTGTGGGGCGGATGAGCTGCTCCGCTATCTGCTCGCTGTGCGCGTATTCATAGGGGCCGGGGGTAGCCGAGACATAGATGACCTGGTTCACCCGCTCCTCAAACTCCTCAAAATTAAGGGGACGGTTGTCCAGGGCCGAGGGCAGGCGGAAGCCGTAGTCCACCAGGGTCTGCTTCCGCGAGATGTCCCCGTGGTACATGCCCCTTATCTGGGGCAGGGTCATGTGGGACTCGTCTATGAACATCAGGTAGTCCTGGGGGAAGTAGCCCAGGAGGGTCCAGGGAGGGCTGCCCGGTGGCCTGCCCGAGAGGTGGCGGGAGTAGTTCTCCACCCCCTGGCAGTATCCCGTCTCTCTGAGCATTTCTATATCGTAGCGGGTGCGGTTGAGGAGGCGCTCCGCCTCCAGGAGCTTGCTCTCCGCCTTGAGCTCTTTGCCCCGCTCCTCCAGCTCGGCCTCAATGGCCTGGAGGGCCCGGGAGAGCGCGTCGGGCGAGGTGACAAAGTGCTTTCCGGGGAAGATGTCAATCTCCTCCCTCGTCCCCAGTATCTCGCCGGTGAGGGGGTCCACCTCCAGGATACGCTCAATAACATCGCCCCAGAACTCTAGCCTTATGGCGGTCTCCTCGTAGGCGGGCTGGAGCTCCAGGGTATCCCCCCGCACGCGGAAGCGCCCCCGGGTAAAGTCCACATCGTTGCGCTCATACTGCATGTCCACCAGGGAGCGCAGGAGCTTCTGCCTCTGGACCCTCTGCCCCTTCTTGAGTTTGATTACAAAGCTGTAATATTCCTCCGGGGAACCCAGGCCATAGATACAGGAGACGGAGGCCACGATGATGACATCCCTCCTCTCAAAGAGGGCCTTGGTGGCGGCATGGCGGAGGCGGTCTATCTCCTCGTTGATATCCGTTTCCTTCTCAATATAGGTATCGGTGCGGGGGACATAGGCTTCGGGCTGGTAGTAGTCGTAGTAGCTGACGAAATACTCCACGGCGTTATCCGGGAAGTAGTCCTTGAACTCGGAGGCGAGCTGTGCGGCCAGGGTCTTGTTGTGGCAGATGACGAGAGCGGGGCGCTGGAGCCTTTCCACTACATTGGCCATGGTGAAGGTCTTCCCCGACCCCGTCACCCCCAGCAGCGTCTGCCGGCGGAAGCCCCTCCCCAGCCCCCCGACGAGCTTCTCCACCGCCAGGGGCTGGTCCCCCGTCATGCGAAAGTCAGAGACTATTTGAAAGTTGGGCATCATGCCAAGCTTATATCTAGTTGGCAGTTGGCTACGGGCCGTATTGCTATCCTCTTTTCGGCTTTCTTGCCGTTCTTACAGGTGATTCTAATTGTGCCATGCAAATCACGAGAGCCATCGCCAATCTTGCGAAGTGACGATTTGGAATAGCCTATCTCAGTTGGGGCAACAACGACACCGGTCTGAATGCCTCTGGCGCAAGTGTCCACTTCTCTCATATCTCCCACGTTCAGGGTCAACTCGGACGCGCCTCCTACCCAACAGAGTTGGTAAGCTTCAGGCGCTGAATCCAGAAGTAACCAAGCTACACAGTTTTCAGCGGCACAGTCTAGGAATCCCTTCTGGTGGTTCTCCACCTTCAGGCGGTAAGCATTGTAATCGTTATCAAAGCCGCCTGGGACCTGTGTTATGGGCCCAATGTGGAAAGCTTCTCTCGACACTGACACCAGTTCAACTCTTGGTGACTTAAGTTCGTCATACAGGAGTTTCGAGACGAATCCTAGCACCAGGCCAATTACGAGCTCAGGCATACCTTTCCTCTTTCCAGGGGTCGGCGGAGTTGGAGTAGCCGCGTTTCTCCCAGAAGCCGGGCTCCTGCTCCCGGGTGAACCGAATCAGCCGCACCCACTTGGCGCTCTTGTAGATGTATTTGTGGGGCACCACCAGGCGCAGGGGCCAGCCGTGCTCCGGGGCCAGGTCCTCGCCGTCCAGGCGGTAGGCCAGGAGGACATCTTCCCTCAGGAGGTCATCCAGGGGCAGGCTGGTGAAGTAGCCGGCCTCGGCCTCTATGGTGGCAAAGCGGGCCTCGGGCCGGGGCCGGGCCAGGTCCGCCAGGGTCTGGAAGAGGACGCCTTCCCAGTCGTTGTCCAGGCGGGTCCAGCCGGTGACGCAGTGGACGTCGCTCTTCCTCACCACCCGGGGCAGGGCCAGGAACTCAGGCCAGGAAAAGCGCAGGGGCTTTTCCACCTCCCCCTCCACCCGCAGGTCCCAGGTCTTGGGGTCAAACCTGGGCACCGACCCCACGTGAAGGACCGGCAGGTCCCTGACCAGGTGCTGGCCGGGGGGCAGCCGGGAAGGGTCCATCTATCCTGCCCCCAGGCTCTGCAATGCCAGCTTTATTCTATCCTCCAGGCTGAGGGCTTTCTCCTGGGGGAGGGAGGAGAGGGCGCGGGTGGCCTCGGCCAGGGTGTAGCCCAAATTGGTCAGGGCGGAGAGGACCTCGGCATCGCCCTCGGAGACGGGGACAGGGGACACCAGCTTCTCCAGCTTGCCTTTGAGCTCCAGGATGAGCCGCTGGGCGGTCTTCTTGCCTATCCCGGGCACCTGGGTGAGCAGGTCCTCGTCGCCCGAGGCGATGGCCAGGGTGAGCCGGTCCGGGGGGAGGGCGGAGAGGAGGACCAGGGCCAGCTTTGGCCCCACCCCCCTCACCCCGATTAGGCTCTGGAAGAGGCCCAGCTCCTCGGCGGTGGCGAAGCCGTAGAGGGCCAGGACTTCCTCACGCAGATAGAGATGGGTATGGAGCTCCACCTCCTTCCCCACCGGGCCCAGGCGGGCCAGGCTTGAGGCGGGGATGTGGACCTGGAAGCCCACCCCCCCCACCCGGACCAGGGCCCAGCCCGGCCCCCGTCCCTCGAGCACCCCTTTCAGGCTGGCAATCATTTCTCCCCTACAAGCTCCTGCCGACGGGAGTGGTAGAGATGGCAGAGGGCCACGGCCAGCGCATCGGCGGCGTCGGGGCCGGGGGTCTCCTCCAGGCCCAGCTGGAGCCTTACCATCTCCTGCACCTGCCCCTTCTCCCCCCTCCCGTAGCCGGCCACGGCCCCCTTTATCTGGGTGGGGGAATACGAGCGGATAGGTATTCCCCTACCGGCACAGGCCAGGAAGGCCAGGGCCTGGGCCTGCCCGACGGCGATGGCCGAGCGGGGGTTCTTGGCCACAAAGGGCTCCTCCACCGCCGCCTCATCAGGGGAGTGCTTGTCCAGAATCTCCTCCAACCCCTTGTAGATAAAGAGCAGTCTTTCCCCGAGGGGCCGGCGGGGGGCGGTGAATGTCCCCCAGGCCAGGGCCTTAGGCGGGTCCCCCTCAATGAGGCCGTAGCCCATAATCTGAGTGCCCGGGTCCAGGCCCAGGATGCGCCTATTTTCCATGAGGGAAACCCTCAGACGAGGCCGGAGGCCTTCAGCTTCTCCAGGACAGCATCGGAGTAGTCCAGGTTGGTGTTGACAAAGCGGACATCCTCCATCTCTTCCAGGCTCTCCAGCAACTTCAGGTTCTGGATGGCGGTCCTCTCCTCCACCATGACGGTGGAACGGGGCACCAGAGAAACATCCGAGGCGGTTATCTTCAGGTTCTTGGCCTCCAGGGCCCGGCGCACCTTCTCCAGGTCGTGGGGTCGGGTATAGACCTCGATGAGCGCTTCCTCGGTCTTCACATCCTCGGCCCCGGCATCTATGGCCTCCAGGGCCGTCTCCTCCGGCGTGGTGGTTTCAGCGGTAATAACCCCCCGGGACTCAAAGAGCCAGGCCACGGCGCCGCTCTCGGCCAGGCTTCCGCCGTGGCGGGATAAGACATTGCGCACTTCCTGGATAGTGCGGTTGCGGTTATCGCTGAGGGCCGCCACCATGATGGCCACCCCGCCGGGGCCATAGCCCTCCAGGGTAAGCTCGACCAGGTTGGCCCCCTCCGCCCCCCCCACCCCCCTCTGGACGGCCCTCGAGATGTTGTCAGCGGGCATATTCACATCCCGGGCCTTCTGGATGATAAGGCGCAGGCGCACATTGGTCTGGGGGTCCGCCCCCCCCTGGCGGGCAGCGATGGCCAGCTCCCGGGAGAGCCTGGAGAACAGCGCGCCACGCTTCTGGTCGGTGACGCCTTTCGCCCGCTTTATCGTAGACCACTTGGAATGTCCGGACATCTTCCCCCTCCCTCGCCCAGATTCTAGCACTTTTGTCAAGTGCCCTCAATGACCGGTTCTTATGCCTCTTAGTGTATCGTGGTATTTGTCTCTTGTCGTCGCTGTTATAATGGGCGTGATGTTTGGGTGGGAGATAGGCTTCGGTGTAGCCTTTCTAGTGGCTGGTTTCGGCTTCATGAGTGCAGGATACATCTGCTGGGGGATAGTTCTTCTCATTCCTGGTATTGGTCTAGCCGTTACAAGCTATCTTCGTATTCACAGCAAAGTCGGGGTTGGGATAGACCTATCAGATTTCAAAGGAGAGTATTTCCAGCGCACCAATATCCCTAGTGAGTATCAGTTTTCAGGGACGATTGAGGTAAAAGTCCCTAATGCGGTTGCTGTCCGTGAAGTGTATCTTGACATCCTCATTGAAGGCAAAAGTATACGAGCCAATCTGATGTCAGATATGGAAGGTTTTGGCGAAGGCTATACTCTGTCGCCATCCAAGCCATTATTCAAACGAATAGCCTTTCAGTTGACTAGCACAATACCAATAGATACACCGCCTAAACAAGGCACTCTCCACTTTATGACCACGGATTGGGAGAGAACAAAGGTCGTCAGCCTAAAATATGAGGCATATATGCATAAGAACCGCTGACGTGGCAGGCATCAAGGCCCCTTACAAGACATGGCCTGATTTGGTGAGGGCCGACAAGTGACTACACCTAGACGCATAAGAACCCAATGACCTGCCCGTGGAGCCTCGCCCGCCGAGGCTTGACAGGGTGGGAGAAGGCCCCTAAAATGTGGCCCATCCGGGGAACTGATGCGCTTTGATGTAGGGGAGCAGCTGAGGGAGCCCGTGGGCACCATCCACACCTATAGCCTGGAAGAGAGGATGGGCCTGTGTGAAGGGGAGGAGTTCCCTGTCGCGGGCAGGTTGAATTTTATGCGCACCTCCCAAGGCCTCCTGATAACGGCCAACCTGGAGGCCAGGATGGAAGCCTCCTGCAACCGTTGTCTGGACAGTTTTACACTTTCCGTCCCCTTCCATATTGAGGAGGAGTTTTTCCCCACCTCGGACCCCTGGAAGGGAGGCAGGCTGGCGACCCCGGAGGACGCCTTCACCATAGATTCGCACCAGGTGCTGGACTTGACAGAAGCCCTCAGGCAGTATATCCTTCTGCAAATGCCCATGAAGCAAGTCTGTCGGCCCAGTTGCCTGGGCCTCTGCCCCCGCTGCGGGCACAACCTCAACCTGGGCCCCCATTCCTGCCCAAGGGACTAACTCCAAGAAGCAAAGGAGGGAGAAAAGCCAGCTATGGCCCCTTTACCCAAGAAAAGAACTGCCAGGGCCAGACAGGGAGAAAGGCGAAGCCATCTCCACCGCGTGAGCTCCGCTCTCAGCCCGTGCTCTCAGTGCCACACTCCCAAGCTACCCCATCACGCCTGTCCCACCTGCGGCTACTACAATGGGAGGCAAGCAGTAAAAATAAAGGGGAAGGGGAAAAAGGGGTAGAGGGGGTTGCTTAGAACTCCCCTTTGCGACCTTCTAGATATCCAATACCCCATCTTTCAGGGCGGGATGGCTTGGCTTGGCACCAGTGAGCTGGTGTCGGCGGTCTCCAACGCCGGGGGCTTGGGCATCATCGGTTCCGGGAATGCCCCCGGCTCCTGGGTGCGGGAGCAGATAACCAAGACCCAGGAAAGGACCGCCAGGCCTTTTGGCGTCAATGTCATGCTCCTCTCCCCCAATGTGCAGGAGGTGATAGAGGTGGTGTTGGAGGAGAGACCGAAGGTGGTCACCTTCGGTGCCGGCAACCCGGCGGTTCATATCCCCCGCTTCAAGGAGGCAGGGGTCCGGGTCATCCCGGTAGTGGCCTCAGTGGCCCTGGCCAAGAGGCTGGAGCGGGCCGGGGCCGATGCCTTCATAGCTGAGGGCATGGAGTCCGGGGGCCATATCGGTGAGATAACCACTATGGCGCTGGTGCCTCAGGTGGTGGAGGCGGTGGATGTGCCTGTGGTGGCCGCCGGGGGTATCGCCAATGGGCGGGGCCTTGCAGCCGCCCTTGCCCTGGGGGCCCAGGGGGTCCAGATAGGCACCCGTTTTGTCTGCGCCCAGGAATGCATAGCCCACCCCAACTACAAGAAGAAGATAATGGAGGCGAGGGACCGCTCCACGGTAGTCTCCGGCACCCCCACCGGCCACCCGGTGCGCTGTCTGGAGAATAGGCTTACCCGCCTTTTCCAGGAACGGGAAAGGGCCGGGGCCACGCCCGAAGAATTGGAGAAGCTGGGTGAGGGCAAGCTCTATCTGGCAGCAATTCTAGGGGACGTGGAAAACGGCTCTGTCATGGCAGGGCAGAGCGCTGCCCTGGTAAGAGACATAAAGCCCGCAAAGGATATTGTTGAGGAAATCGTGCGGGAAGCAGAGGAGGTGCTAAAAAGGCTGGCCGTCCTGCCCCAGCCTGTGAAACATGTTTAAGAAAGGTTCCCCCAAAAAACGAAGCCCTTCAAAGGGGTCCAAAGTGGCCTTTATCTTCCCGGGGCAAGGTACCCAGTGGGTGGGGATGGGCAAGGACCTCTACCAGACCTTCCCCTCCGCCCGCCAGGTCTTTGACGAAGCCGACGAGAGCCTGGGTTTCGACCTCTCCCGACTCTGCTTTGAAGGGCCGGAGGAGAAATTGCGCCAGACGGTCTATGCCCAGCCGGCCATCCTCACCATGAGCCTGGCATGTCTGGAAGCGGCCCGGGAGATGGGCCTGGAGCCCTGCCTGGGAAAACCAGACTTTGTGGCCGGGCACAGCCTGGGGGAGTACACCTCCCTGGTGGCCGCCGGCGTCCTGGACCTCCCCGAGGCTGTCTCTCTGGTCAGGCAGCGGGGCAAGCTGATGCAGAAGGCCTCCCAGCAAGAAAAGGGCGGGATGATCGCCATCCTGGGGCTGGACCTGGAGACAGTGGTTGAGGTATGCGAGTGGAGCGGGACCGAGATAGCCAACGTTAACTGCCCCGGCCAGGTCGTCATCGCCGGCACCGCGGAGGCCCTGGCCGAGGCCAGAGAGTTGGCCCAGGAGCGGGGGGCCAGGAGGGTGGTAACCCTGGATGTCTGCGGGCCCTTCCACTCCTCCGTCATGCGCCGGGCCCTTCGGGCACTGGGCCGGGCTATCTCCTCCCTGCGTTTCCATCACCCCAAGGTGCCCATCGTGGCCAATGCCTCTGCCCGGCCCCTCACCAGTTCCCAGGCGGTGAAGAAGGAGCTTCGCGTCCAGCTCTGCTGCCCCGTCAGGTGGCAGGAATCGGTGAATTTGATGGTCGAACGGGGGGTAGATACCTTTGTAGAGCTGGGACCAGGCAAGGTGCTCTCCGGAATGATTGAGCGCACTGCCCCTCAGGTTCAGACCATCAACATCGGTGACCTCCCCAGCCTGGAAAGGGCAAGGAAGATTGCCCCTCCCGGGTAGTCAAGAATAGCCAGAATACCGCACACATGGGCATAAGGACTGCTCTGCGCTGTTCTCGTTGCGGCTCCGGCGGTCTGGCCCCCCAGGCCCCGGAACATTGCCGCCGTTGCCTGCGGCATGGCTTTCACCGGGTGTTGCCCCAAATAGAGGACCGCCCGTGAAAGGCCCAAGGCGGTGGGCCCGGGAGACCGCCTTCAAGGCCCTCTACGAGGGGGATGTGGCCCGCCATGACCCCCTCCTGGCCCTGGAGCGCCTGGTGGAGGAGGAAGCACTGCCCCCCGAGGTAAAGGGCTATTCCCGGGAGCTGGTGGAGGGGGTGCTCAAGAAACAAAGGGAGCTAGATTCCCGCCTGAGGCGTCTGGCCCCCGCCTTCCCCCTGGAGCAGCTCTCCCCGGTTGACCGCAACATCCTGCGCCTTGCCCTGTGGGAGGTCCTGCATCCTGCCAATATACCGCTGAAGGTGGCCATCAATGAAGCCGTGGAGCTGGCCAAGACCTTTGGCTCAGATACTTCCCCCCGCTTTATCAACGGGGTTCTTGGCTCGGTAGCCGATGAGGTCCTGGGAAAAACAGCCCCAGGAAAGGAGGCGAACGGATGACAACAGTCGCAGAAAGGTTGAAGAAGGTCATCACTGAGCAACTGGGGGTGGAGCCTGACCAGGTGGTGCCGGGGGCCAGTTTCGTGCAGGACCTGAACGCCGATTCCCTGGACCTGGTGGAGTTGGTCATGGCCATCGAGGAGGAGTTCTCCAACCCCGATAAGAAGTTTGAAATCCCCGATGAGGATATGGCCAAGCTGAAGACCGTCCAAGACGCCCTGGACTACCTCAAGAGCCGGGGCATCTAGTACTGTAGCTATCCCCCGTCAGGCAGGCAGGATAGAGAGTTGGATGGTGCGCCGGCGGGGGCGGGTGTCAAACTCCAGAAGGATTATCTGCTGCCAGGGGCCAAGTATGAGCTGGCCCTCCCGGAAGGGGAGGGAAAGGGAAAAGCCGAAGAGGCAGGCCCTGAGGTGGGAGGTGGCGTTCTTCTCCTGCCAGGCCTGGTTGTGACGGTAGTCGGCGAGGGGGGGGACCAGCCTGTTCCCCAGGGCCCTCAGGTCCTCCAGCAGGCCCGGCTCATTTTCGTTGAGGATGAGGCCAGCGGTGGAGCCCAGGACAAGGGCCACTACCACCCCAGAGGCCACCCCGCTCCCCTTCACCTTCTCCGCCACCCTGGCGGTGATGTCCAGGCAATCTCCGTCGCCCTTGGTGTCTAACTCCAGGCTCAGGTGCATGACTTTCCCCCTTTCATAGTTCTACGCCATCCCAATTGACTTCATCCAGGAGAAACACCGGGCCATCCCGGCAGACCAGGCGGTTGCCGTTTCCGGTGGGCACCGAGCAGCCCAGGCAGACCCCAAAGCCGCACCCCAGCCTCAACTCCAGGGAGACCTGGACAGGCTTATCCTTGAGCTCAGGCATCCGGGCCAGGGCCCGTAGCATCTCTCCCGGCCCGCAGGCAAAGACCTGGTCCGCCTTAGCCAATAGCCCGGGCAACAGGTCCGTTGCCAGCCCCCTATCACCAAAGCTGCCATCTTCTGTCGCTATGACCGTCTTGAGTCCCGGGGGGAGGAGCTCCTGGGGATAGAGCCTCTCCTTCGTCCTGGCCCCCAGGAGGAGGGTAGCTTCCAGGCCCTTCTCCCCGGCCCTCTGGGCCAGGAAGGCCAAGGGGGCCACCCCCATCCCCCCTGCCACCAGCAGGACCCTTTTTGCCTTGCCATCCAGATGAAAACCCTTGCCCAGGGGCCCCAGGAGGTCCAGGGCCTCACCCGGCTTCCTCCGTGAGAGCCAGGAGGTGCCCTTCCCCACCACCTGAAAGAGGAAGGCGAGGCGGGAGGGGGTGGCGCGGTGGACGCTCAAGGGGCGGCGCAGGAAGACCCCTTCCCCGCAGCCCACCATTAAGAACTGCCCCGGCTCCAGGGCCATCTCCGGCCTCTCGGCCCACATAAGAAATATCCCGGGCCTGACCTCTTCCACCCAGAGGACAGGGGCGAAAAGGCGCTTCAAGCCCTTTCCTTCACCCCGGCCCGGTAAAGGGGCAGGGGCAGGATGGAGTAGGGCTGGGCGGAATCAATGAGCACCTCCAGGGCCACCCGGAAGGTGTCCAGGGAGGTAAAGCAGGGGATGCGCTGCTCCGCCGCTGCCCGGCGGATCTGGAAGCCGTCCCGGAGGGGTGTGCTCCCATGGGTCAGGGTGTTGACCACCCCCTCTACCTTTCCCCCCAGGATGATGTCCAGGACATTTGGATGGCCCTCGCTCAGCTTCTTGGAGATCTGGGTCACCTCCAGGCCGGCCCTCTCTATCAGGGTCGCGGTGCCCTCGGTGGCATAAAGGCGATACCCTGCCTGGGCCAGCCTTTGGACCAAAGGCAGGGCCTCCCCCTTGTCCCGGTCTGCTATGGAAAGGAGCAAGGCCCCCTGGGGCGGGAGCATGAGGCCCGCCGCCATGAGGGCCTTGGCCAGGGCGGGGCCGAAGGCATAGTCAATACCCATGACCTCGCCGGTGGACTTCATCTCCGGGCCCAGGTAGGTATCCACCCCCGCCAGCTTGGACATGGAGAATACGGGGGCCTTCACCCCCACCAGCTTCTGCTTCTTCCACAGCCCCGATGGGTAGCCCAGCTCCCTCAGGCTGCGCCCCAGCATCACCTGGACCGCCAGGCGCACCATGGGCACCTCCGTGACTTTGGAGATAAACGGGATGGTGCGGCTGGCCCGCGGGTTCACCTCCAGGACATAGACCGTGGAGCCTCCATCCCCGTCCCTCATGATGTCAAACTGGACATTCATCAGCCCCTTCACCTGGAGGGCTCTCCCGATGCGCAGGGTGTAGTCCACCAGGCTGTCCGCCTCGGCCTGGGTCAGGCCCAGGGCGGGATAGACAGCGATGGAATCGCCGCTGTGGACCCCCGCCCTTTCAATATGCTCCATTATCCCGGGGATGAGGATACTCTCGCCGTCGCAGACCGCATCCACCTCGCACTCCTTCCCCCCCAGGTACTTATCGATAAGGACGGGGTGCTTGGAGTCCATCTCCATGGCCGCTCCCACATACCTCAGGAGCTCCTCGGGGTTGTGGACGATTTCCATAGCCCGGCCCCCCAGAACATAGCTGGGGCGGACCAGGACAGGGTAGCCTATCCGGGTAGCTATCTCCAGAGCCTCCCCCCGGGAGGTGACCCCGGCCCCAGGGGGCTGGGGGATACCCAGGCGGTTGAGGAAGTCCTCAAACCGCCGGCGGTCCTCCGCCAGGTCTATGGTCTCGGCCGAGGAGCCGGCGATGGGCAGGCCCGCCCGCACTAGAGGCTCGGCCAGGTTTATCGCCGTCTGGCCCCCAAACTGGACAATGGTGGGGGTGGTCTCCCCCTCATTCTCCAGGATGTCCCTCAAGCTTTCCTCATCCAGGGGTTCAAAATAGAGGCGGTCGGAGGTGTCAAAATCGGTGGAGACAGTCTCGGGGTTGGAGTTGACCATGATGGAGGCCATCCCCTCCCGGCTCAGGGCCCAGGCGGCATGGACGGAGCAGTAGTCAAACTCAATCCCCTGGCCGATGCGGATAGGCCCCGAGCCCACCACCACCGCCTTTTTCCCCTCCAGAGGCAGTGCCTCGTTCTCCTGCTCGTAGGTGCTGTAGAAGTAGGGCGTCTGGGCCTCAAACTCGGCGGCGCAGGTATCCACCATCTTGTAGACGGGCCTTATCCCCCACCCCCGGCGGAGCTGTCTCACCTGCTCCGGCAGGCGGTCGGCCAGGGTGGCGATTACCTCATCTGGGAAGCCCAGGCGCTTTGCCTGGCGCAGGAGGTCCTGAGTGAGGGGCTCGGACAGGAGTCGTCTTTCCATCTCCACCAGGTTCTGGAAGCGGGAGAGGAACCAGGGGTCCACCCCTGTCCTCTGGGCCAGCTCCCCGTGCCCCGCCCCCCTCCGGAGGGCCGCCAGCACCGCCCAGATGCGGAGGTCGTGGGGTGGATAGAGGGGGAACTGGCGCCAGTCGCTGCCCCAGCCCCTGTCCTCCCACAAGATGCTCTTGTTGCCGAACTCCAGGGACCGGATAGCCTTCTGGAAGGCGGCCTCAAAGCAGCGGTCAATGGCCATGACCTCGCCCGTGGCCTTCATCTGGGTGCCGATGGTCCTCTCCCCCGAGGCGAACTTGTCAAAGGGCCAGCGAGGTATCTTCACCACACAGTAGTCCAGGGCAGGCTCAAAGGCAGCCGTGGTCTTGCCGGTGACCCGGTTCGGTATCTCGTCCAGGCGGCGGCCCACGGCAATCTTGGCCGCCACCCTGGCAATGGGGTAGCCTGTGGCCTTGCTGGCCAGGGCCGACGAGCGGCTAACCCTGGGGTTGACCTCAATGACATAGTAGGCACTCCCCTCCCCACCCCCCCATTTCTCCATTACTATGGGGTGGGGCCTCAGGGCAAACTGGATGTTGCACCCCCCCTCAATCCCCAGGGCGCGGATTATCTTCAAGCTGGCGGAGCGGAGCATCTGATATTCCTTGTCGGTGAGGGTCTGGGAGGGGGCCACCACGATGCTGTCCCCCGTGTGCACCCCCATAGGGTCAATGTTCTCCATATTACAGACTGTAATGCAGGTATCGGCCCCGTCCCGCATCACCTCGTATTCAATCTCCTTCCACCCCTCCAGGCTTTTCTCCACCAATACCTGGTGGATGGGGGAGGCGGCCAGTCCCCCCTGGACGATGCTGGTCATCTCCTCCCAGGTATGGGCCAGGCCCCCGCCGGTGCCCCCCAGGGTATAGGCGGGGCGGATGACCACTGGCAGGCCCAGCTTCTTGGCGGCGGCCTGGGCCTCCTCCAGGGTGGTGGCCGTCTCACTGGAGGGGACGGGTTCCCCGACTTCCAGCAGCATCTGGCGGAAGAGGGCCCGGTCCTCCGCCTTCTTGATGGTGGAGAGGGGGGTGCCCAGGAGGCGGACGCCGTATTTGTCCAGCACCCCCGCCTCCGCCAGCTCCACCGCCAGGTTCAGCCCGGTCTGGCCCCCCAGGGTGGGCAGTAGGCCATCAGGCCTTTCCCTTTCTATGACCCGGGCGATAGCCTCCACGGTGAGGGGTTCGATATAGACGATGTCGGCGATGCCCTCATCGGTCATAATGGTGGCGGGGTTGGAGTTGACCAGGACCGAGACCACCCCCTCCTCCCGGAGGGCCTTGCAGGCCTGGGTCCCGGCGTAGTCGAACTCCGCCGCCTGCCCGATGATAATGGGCCCCGACCCTATGACCAGGACTTTTTTGGGCTTATCCATCCCCCGCCCGCTTCTTCATCTCCTGCTCAATCAGCTCAAAGTCCTCTCTGGGTATTTCCCTGAGGCCCTCACGGAAGAGGCGGCCCCCGGGATGCCTGAGCTTTCCCGGGACAAAGCTCAGGTGAGGCGACACCGCCCCAGCCGGCAAGGCCTTGTCCTTTGGCAGGACGAGCTCCGGACGCCTTTCAAAGCGGACGGGGCGGACATTGTCCGGCCAGATGGGCCGCCACTCCACGAAGACGCGGGAGCGGGCCACGCAGATGGCCCCGAAGGCCTCCCACCCCCGGACGTAGTAGATAATCCTGTCCCCGGGCTCCACCCGGATGGCCTTCTCGAGGTCCTCCTCCTGGTAGCCGTCCAGGGCGAACTCGTTCCCAATGTCCAACTCAAAACTCTCCGGGCTGGTGCTGGAAAGCCAGTAGGCCATAAGGCTATCCCCAGGGGTAGAGGCGCTTGGCATCCGGGATGGATAGGCAGATGTCCTCGCTGCTTATGTCGGTGCTGCCCCGGGCCCTGGCCCTCCCCGCCGCGCACATCAGCAGGTTCAGGATGGCCTCCTTGATTTTCCCGTCCGAGAGCTCCCCTCTTTCCATCGCCGCCCGGAGACGGTCCTCCCCCGTCTTCCCCTGGATGAGGATGACGTACTCGGCCATTCCCTCCACCCTCATCCCCTTGTTCTCCGCCAGGAACTCCGTGGTGGCATCAGCTACCAGCTGGGCCAAATTAAAGATGGCTTTCATAGAACCTCACCCTTTCTGCCAGGGCCTTCTGTTCAAGCCTGCCCCTGCGGCGAGCAGCCCTCACCCCCTGGCCCCCTCTCCGTTCAGGGAGAGGGGGGAATTATCTCGCCCCTGCATCCCGATAGCTTCATGTTTTCACCATCTCCAGGAATTTGTCAAAGATATACTCGTTGTCTCTGGGGCCGGGGGAGGCCTCGGAGTGGTACTGGATAGAGAAGATGGGCAGGTCTCTATGGGCCAGGCCCTCCACGGTGCCGTCGTTGAGGTTTATCTGGCTCACCTCCAGTCCCCCCTTAAGGCTGTCCCCGTCCAGGGCGTAGCCGTGGTTCTGGGCGGTGATGAACACCCGCCTCGATTTCAGGTCCTTTACCGGGTGGTTTGCCCCCCGGTGGCCGAACTTCAGCTTGAAGGTCCTCCCGCCAAAGACCTGCCCTAAAATCTGGTGCCCAAGGCAGATGCCCAGGAGGGGCTTCTTCCCGACAAGCCCCTTTGCTGTCCGGACAGTGTAGTCCAGCAGGGCCGGGTCCCCCGGGCCAGGGGAGAGGACTATGCCATCGGGCTTGAGGGCAAGAATGTCCTCGGCGGAGGCTGTTGCCGCCACAGCGGTGGCCCGGCAGCCCCTCCGGGCCACCAGGCGCAGGATATTATATTTGAGACCGTAGTCCAGCACAACGATGTGGTAGCTGGGGGCCGGGGGGGCAGGCCAGTCATAGGGGGCAGGGGTGGTTACCTCCTGGACAAAGTCCATCTCCCCGTAGCTGGGCCGGCTCTTGAGGATGCCCAGGGCCTCTTGCGGAGAAAGCCCCTGGGCCAGCATCCCCATCATCACCCCTCGCACCCTCAGCCTTCGGGTGATGGCCCGAGTGTCCACGCCCCAGAGGCCAGGGATGCCGTATTCCTTCAGGAACTGGTCCAGGGTCTTGTGGGAAAGCTCGTGGCTGGGGGTGGGGCAGAGCTCCCGGACCACAAAGCCCCGCACCTGGATTCTCTTGCTCTCAAAGTCCTGGGCGTTGATGCCGTAGTTCCCCTGGAGGGGATAGGTAGCCACAAGGACCTGGCCGGCATAGGAGGGGTCGGTGAGCATCTCCTGGTAGCCGGTCATGGCGGTGCTGAAGACCACCTCGCCATAGGCAGTGGTCTCCGCCCCAAAAGGGACGCCCTCATAGACCGACCCATCCTCCAGGACCAGGAAAGATTTAGCCACCCTCACCCCCTGTCCCCCTCTCCCTGGGGGAGAGGGGGAATTTGAAATAGAGATTCCTGGGGGACACCCCCAGGCCCCCGCCAGAGGGGGCAAAGCCCCTCTGGACACCCCCGTTCCCCAAAGGAGGACATCGCTTTCAATAACTTGTTTCTCCCCTTCATATCTTCGCTTTTCGGGACTCCGGGACTTCCAGCTTGAGGGAGGGGTCCAGGTAAGCGGCCTTCCCACCCACCAGGGTGGCCATTACCCTGCCCTTAAGCTTCTCCCCACCCAGGGGGGTGTTCTTCCCCCGGGAGGCGAGGGCCTGGGGGTCCACCGTCCACTCCCTGTCGGGGTCAAAGATGACAACATCGGCGGGCCAGCCCACCTTGAGGCTCCCCAGCTCCTTTCCCAGGATGCGGGCCGGGCCTATGGTGAGACGGGCGACCAGCGTGAGGAGGTCCAGCTCGCCCCGGTGCACCAGGGCCATCAGGCTGCCCAGGGCCGTCTCCAGATTGGACATCCCCGGACCCGCCCGGGAGAACTCCACCAGCTTGTCCACGAGGGCGTGGGGGGCATGGTCAGTGGCCACCGCATCTATCAAGCCTTCCCTCAGTGCTTCGGCCAGGGCCTTCCTTTCCCGCTCCGAGCGCAGGGGGGGGTTGACCTTGAGGTTTGTATCGTAGGGGATAGGGGCCAGGAGCCTGTCATCGGTGAGGGTCAGGTGGTGGGGGGTGGCCTCGCAGGTCACTTTCACCCCCTTCTCCTTCCCCCTACGGATATGCTCCAGGGAACCCTGAGAGCTCACATGGTGGATATGGACATGCCCCCCGGTGAGGCCCGCCACGGCCACATCCCTGGCCACCGCCGCCTCTTCCGCCTGGGAGGGCATGCCCCGCAGGCCCAGGCGGAGGGAGACCACCCCCTCGT
Organism: Chloroflexota bacterium; assembly: GCA_018825785.1. Taxonomy (NCBI): domain Bacteria; kingdom Bacillati; phylum Chloroflexota; species Chloroflexota bacterium. Next base: position 57,954 of record JAHKAY010000006.1, read on the forward strand.
TCACCAGGCCCTCCCGGGCAAGCTCCGGGTCCTCACAGTGGTCCATAACGGGCAGGCCCAGGTAGCGGCTGAACTCCAGGGCCTGGCGCATAATCCGGGAGCCTGTCGGGTGGCCGTCATCGCTGAAGGCCACCGCCCCCGCCCGGGCCATGGCCTCCATCTCCACCAGCTCCTTCCCCACCCTGCCCCTGGTAAGGGCCCCTACAGGGAGGACCCTCACCAGGCCCTCTCTTGAGGCCTTGTCCTTCAGGAACTCTATCAGGGGAGGGGTGTCCACCGGGGGGCGGGTGTTGGGCATGGCGCAAACCGTGGTAAAGCCCCCCCGGCAGGCGGCCAGGGTGCCCGAGGCCATGGTCTCCTTGTCCTCCTGCCCCGGCACCCGCAGGTGGCAGTGGAGGTCCACAAACCCGGGGGAGACCACCAGGCCCTGGCCCTGAAGGACCTTGTCCGGCTCCTGGGGCGGGGGGGCGTGGCCTATCCACAGGACCCGACCCTTCCCCACGAGGATGTCTCTCACGCCGTCCAGCCCCTGGCCGGGGTCCATCAGCCTGCCTCCGGAGATAAGGATAAGGTCACTCATGGGCACCTCCCAGCAGGAGATAGAGCAGGGCCATCCGCACCGCCACCCCGTTGGTCACCTGTTCATCTATCAGGGACTGAGGCCCGCGGGCCACCTCTGGGTCTATCTCCACCCCTTCATTTACTGGCCCGGGGTGGAGGATGGGGGCCCCCGGCCGGGCCCGGGAAAGCCTCTGGGCGTTGAGTTGGTAGAAGGCCACATACTCCTCCAGAGAGGGGCTGAGGTCCTGCTGGCGCTCCAACTGGAGCCGGAGGGCTATAACTGCCCCCGCCCCTTCCAGGGCCCGTTCCAGGTCCCATTCTACCTCCACCCCGGCATAGGCATCGGCGAAGCTCATGGGGAGGAGTGTGGGGGGGCCACAGAGGACCACCCGGGCCCCCAATGCCCTGAGGCCCCGGATATTGGAGCGGGCCACCCGGCTGTGGAGGATGTCCCCCACAATCACCACCTTCAGCCCCTCCAGGCCCCCTATCTTCTGCCTGAGGCTGAAGATGTCCAGGAGGGCCTGGGTGGGGTGGGCATGGGCACCGTCTCCGGCATTGACAATGCTGGCCCGGCAGTAGCGGGCCGCCAGGTAGGGGGCCCCTGCCTCGGGATGGCGGATGATGATGGCATCGGCCCCCAGGGCCTCGATGGTCTTTATGGTGTCTAGAAGGGACTCCCCCTTCACCACGCTGGAGGCCTGGGCGGTGATGCCCACCACCTCGGCGCTTAGAGTCTTGGCCGCCAGCTCAAAGGAGGCGCGGGTGCGGGTGCTGGGCTCATAGAAGAGGCCGAAGACCCTTTTCCCCCGCAGGGTGGGCACCTTGGGCACCGGACGGGTGAGTACCTCTTTCATAGCCGAGGCCGTTTCCAGAACGGCCTCTATCTCCTCTCGGGAGAAATCGTCCAGGTCCAGGACATGGTGGTGATGCCAGGTCAAGGTGTCTCCTTCTTTCTGATGGCCACCTCGTCCCTCCCGTCCACCTCCGCCAGCCTCACTATGACCTCCTCATCCCGGGAGGTGGGGACATTCTTCCCCACATAGTCGGGCCGGACGGGCAGCTCCCGGTGTCCCCGGTCCACCAGCACCGCCAGTTGAATTGAGCGCGGCCGGCCGTAGTCCATGAGGGCATCCATAGCCGCCCGGATGCTCCTCCCGGTATAGAGCACATCGTCCACCAGGACCACGGCCTTCCCCGTGATATCGCCAGGGATATAGGTGTGGCGCACCTGGGGGGGAGGCCCCAGGGGGATGTCATCGCGGTAGAGGCCGATATCCAGGACCCCCACCGGCACCTCTATCCCTTCAAACTCCCGGATATTCCTGGCCAGGCGTTGGGCAAGGGGGACCCCCCGGGTGAGGAGGCCCACAAACACCACCTCCTGCCCCCCCTTGTTCCTCTCCACCACCTCGTGGGCGATGCGGGTCAGGGCGCGGCGGAAGTCCTCGGCGTTGAGGATAACCTTTTCCTGCATAAAAAAACCCCCTGCCGCGGCTGGCAAGGGGTTATAGTACTTTTTTTCCACCCTGTCTCCCTTACCAGCCTCACCGGACTGGTTTAAAGGTCCCTACCTCAGGGCCTTGTGCTATTGTAACACAAAATCCGCCCCTTTTCAAGTCTCTTTCAGCCAGGTCTGGGCCTTTTCCAGGTCCTGGGGAGTATTGATGTTGAAAAAGGGGAGGGTGTCCCCCATCTCCCTCCCCTCCACATAGCGCACCTTCACTCGAGTGAACACCTCCAGAAGGGAGAGCTTTCCCTGGCGCAGGAGGTCTCTGAGGACGGGGAGGCATGTTCGGGAGTAGACGGCATGGAGGGGCTCTAAAAGCTCCCCCACCCGGGGGACAACCGCATCATAGCCGGGGGCCAGGGAGAGAAGATAGCCCAGGAGCTCGGGCCTGATGAAGGGCATATCGCAGGCCAGGGCCAGGGCATAATGGCTGGGGGAGAGGAGCAGGCCGGTGTAGAGCGCCCCCAGTGGGCCTTTCCCCGGGAGAATATCCGCTACTATCCTCACCCCTGGGAGAAGGGGGAGGGGTCGCCCATCCCCCACCACCCACACCTCCCCCAGAGGCCTTGTCAGGCGGACGGCCCGTCCCAGGAGGGTTTCTCCCTCAAGCAATACGCCCGCCTTCTCACGGCCCAGGCGCAGGCCCTTCCCTCCGGCCAGGATGAGCACCACCGGCTTCACTGCTCCCATTTTACCAGACCATCTCCCCAGCCGTTTTGTGAGTTTGGTCGCTTCTTTTTTGTATGTTCTACAACCCTGGATTTCCCATATCAAACAGGGGCACAAATACGGTTCCTATGGTGGGATAGCACATCCTTGACAGCCGAGTCCCGGAGTCTTACTATCGGCACAGGTGGGTATACGCGGCTGGCACGTCCTTACCGAGAGCTGAAATGGGAAATCAAGGGTCAAGAGGGCAGCGGATAGTCAGATTTGTTGTCATTGTGCTCTTGCTCGCCGCTTTGGGCGTATGGACCGTTGCCTGCGGAGCGAGGCAGCCTACACCTACCCCAACTCTTACTCCTGCCCCCACGCAAACTCCTGCTTCCATCCCTACTCGCACGCCCACACCTAGCCCAACACCCACGCCTGCCCCCACCTCAACGCCCACTCCTACCGGCACGCCCACCGTTACTCCTGCCCCGCCTCCCGTCACTCCTCTTACTCCTGAAGTTACTCCTCCCCCTGTTCCTCCCGCTACTACGACAACATATGAACTCCTGTTTCGTGACGGTACAATGGAAAGAATCCCCATTGACCTGAGGAAAGGGGACATTGTGGCGGTGTCAGTAGACGTACCCTCCCCAGGGCAGATTATGGCGGTTGGAGTGGAGGACCCGGCCGGGGGAGGCCTTGAATTCCAGGCCGTCTATTATGATGACCGAGAAGTCACGTTTAAGGCTGTAACAGACGGAAAACACAATATTGTTGTGGCCCAGATGGACTCCAGAGGGGGTGCAGCGGCCGTCGTCATCAAATACTACCCTGCGGGGTCGTAGCGAGGCGGGCACCTGAGTGGCCCTGGAAGCCCTGAAGCAGGCCCACCGCCGGGGGGAGGCAATGCTGGCCCATCTGGAAAGGGCTTTGGCCTCTCTGGACAGAGAAGGTCGCCCCCTGGAACCTATTGATGAGTTCCTGGCCTTCTGCGATGGGGAGCTGGAGGCGCATTTTTCCCAGGAGGAGGAGAGCCTCTTCCCCCGGCTGGAGAGGGCCATCGGCCCGGGGTGGACCGATGAAAGCCATGCTGGAGGAGCACCTCTCCCTATGGAAGGCCGAGGACGCCCTTAAAGAGGGCCTCAAGGCCGCGCGGGGAGCCCCCTCACAGGTATCTCTGGAGAAGGCCCGCTCCCTGGTGCCCGTACTAAGGCATATCCTCGGCTCCTCAGGAGCCATATTGAAAAGGAGGAGAAGGTCCTCTTCCCCCTGGCGGAAAGGTTCCTCAGCCCTCAGGACCTTAGAGACATAGAGGAGGCCCTTGGCCATCAGGACCAAGAACATCTATGACCCCGTCTCCCCCGAGGACGGCCTGCCCATTGCCACAGGACCCTCCTGAAGTGGATAATAAGGGCGTTGACCACTCTTTCAGTTTTGGGCCTGGCGGGGAGCCCCCGGCGGGGGGGAAATAGCGATATCCTCGTAGATGAGGCCCTGGCGGGGGCCAGGGAGGCAGGTGCCAGCACCGAAAAGATCGTCCTGGAAGGGCTGGCAATCCGCCCCTGCCAGAACTGCGATGGCTGTCTCCACACCGGGGTCTGTATCATCGACGACGATATGCAGGCCATTCATTACAAGCTGAAGGAGGCCGACCGCCTGGTCCTGGCCGCCCCTGTCTTCTTCCTGGGCCTCCCCGCCCAGGCCAAGGCCGTGGTGGACCGTTGTCAGGCCCTGTGGATGGAGAAGTATATCGTCAAAAAGCGGAACATGTTCGCCCGAGACGGCAGCCGGCGGAAAGGCCTGTGGCTGTCGGTGGGGGGGAGGAAGGGGCTGGGAAACTTCGACGGGGCTCGCCTCACGGTGAAGAGCTTCTTCGCCACCCTGGACCTGGAGTTCTCCGGGGAATTCCTCTACCCCCAGATAGACCCCTACCGCTCCATCCTCCACCACCCCATCGCCCTGGATGAAGCCCGCCAAGCCGGAAAATCCCTGGCCACCCCCAATCCACCAGTTGACCAGGACTCATTGACAGGCAACACTTAATTGATTTAGCATACGATTGATTTAGCATAGGTAATAATTCTCGTTATTGAGGAGGTCATGTATGGAGCTGGTGAACGAGGTGAAGATAGGGGTGGTGAAGGGGACGGGTGTGGAGGAGATGGTGGAGGGGAACTTCCGGGAGGAGACGGCGGAGGTGGGGCTCTATCTGGCCATGGCCCGTCAGGCCCAGCGGGAGGGCTATCCCGAAGTGGGAGAGGCCCTCATCCGCATCGCCTGGGAGGAGGCGTGGCATGCGGCGGGGTATGCCGAGCTGGCAGGCAGGATTTCCCCGAGCACCCGGGAGAACCTGGAGAGGATGCTACAGGGCGAGGCTGCGGCCAACCGTGGAAAGAAGGAGGCCGTGGTGAAGGCCAAGGAGCTGGGGGTGGACCCCGCCCACGACTTCTTTGATGAGTCCAGCAGGGACGAGGGACGCCACGCCCGGGCCCTGGAGGGACTACTCAAGAGGTATTTCGGAAAATGAGACGGAGCCGGGCCCGGGAGGTGATTCTGGAGGAGCTGAAGGGGCTCAAGACCCACCCCCGGGGGGACGAGCTCTATGAGCTGGTCCGCCGGCGACTGCCCCGGCTCAGCCTGGGGACGGTCTACCGCAACCTGGACCTCTTCCGCCGGGAGGGACTGGCCCTGGAGATAGCCTGTGGCGACTTCAACCGCTATGATGGCGATACCTCGCCCCACAGCCACTTCTTTTGCCGAGCCTGCGCCCGCCTCTGGGACTGGGAAGAAGAGGTTGGGAAGAAGCTGGAGAGCAAAGGGGGCTTCACTCTTGAGGGGCGCTACACGGTCCTCTACGGCCTCTGCCCCGCCTGCCGCACTACAGCCACGGGCGGTGTCTCGTGAACAACAAGAGAACCCTGAGCCTGCTACTGCTCATTGCGTTGCTGCTTGTTGAAGCCTGCCGGTCGGGGGCAGGGGACGGAGCCAAGCCAGGCTACCGCAGCATAGAGCCGGAGGCCCTCCATTCTATGCTGGCGCAGGAAGACTTTCTCCTGGTCAATGTCCACATCCCCTATGAAGGCAGGATTCCAGGCACTGATACTTTCATCCCCTACAATGAAATTGACAACAATCGCAACCGGCTACCCGCCGATAAGGGGGCCAAGATAGCTGTCTACTGCATGACCGGCTCTATGAGCGAGATTGCCACCCGCCGGCTGGTAGAGCTGGGATATACTCAGGTGCTGGACCTGAAAGGTGGAATGCTTGCCTGGCAGCGGCAGGGCTATCCTCTGGAGGACTGGGCAAGGTAAGGGTCTGAATCAGGCCACGGTAGCCTGTGCCCCGACGGCCAGGGCCACGAGCAACCCCAGCCCTGTGGCAACCCCTGCCGGGAGGGCTGGCAGCACTTTTGGCTAGGGCTTCTTTATCCGGGAGAGGAGGGTCTCAAAGGTCCTGATGTGCCCTTCCTCATCGGCCAGTGCCTTCTCAATCAGGAGCCGCGAGGTGCTGTCCCTCGCTTGGGCCAGCAGGGGGATGTGCCGGAGGTAGAGTTCTCTGGCCTCGTATTCCAGCTCCAGGTCGTCCAGCACCATCCTGGCAAGGTCGCCCCCCTTGCGGATGGGGCGCATCCTGGTGGTGGGCTCGCCCCCCAGGGCCACTACCCTCTCCGCAAACTGCTCCAGGTGCTTCATCTCATCCCGGGACACCTTCTCAAAGAGCTCAATGATGGCCGGGCTGGCCATGCCCTCGGCCATATAGTGGTGCCAGAGGTACTGGATGATGGCCCCCAGCTCGTTGCTCACCCCCTCGTTGAGGATGGAAATAACCTTCTGGGTGTCAGCGGTGGCCACCGGTGCTACTCCCCGGGTTTGATTCCCAGAGTGGTCTCCCAGAGGGCGGCGTGCCCCTCTTCAGCGCTCACCACCTCTTCCAGCATCAGCCGTGTGGTGGTATCCCCCAGCTCAGCGGCCAGGCGGATGTGGCCCTTGTAGACCTGGATGGCATTGCGCTCCCCCTCCATATCGTCCCGGACCATCTTCTTCAGGTCGCCGCCCTTCTTGATGGGGGCCATCTGGCTGTTGGGCTCCCCACCCAGGTCCACAACCCTTTCGGCAAACCCCTCCAGATGCCCCATCTCCTCCCGGGCCAGCTTCTCAAAGAGGTCAATGACGGCGGGACTCTCCATACCCTCGGCCATGTAGTGGTGCCAGAGGTACTGGATGACGGCCCCCAGCTCCAGGCTTACGTCCTGGTTCAGGGCGTCGATGAGCTTGCGCGTTTCCTCCGGTTTCATTTCGCCTCCTAGCCTATCATTACAGATTTTTGCGCCACCGGGCAGGCACGACGCGCCTATTTTACCCTTTCTCTTCTCCCTGTGGCAAGAGGCAGTTTGCAGGCCTGGTCCCAGGGCTGGGGCTGGCCTCGGGGTCAGCGCCTGGGTTTCTCTGGGGAGACCCCGTCCCCTATTATCCAGCGCACCGCCTCCAGGAGGCTGGGGGCGGTGAAGTCAGCAGCCACATGTTTCTCCGGGGGGCCGGTGTTCACCAGGATAGCCTTGCACCCTAGGTTCCTGCCCGGTTCCAGGTCCCTTTCTCTGTCCCCCACCACATAGGAGGCTGCCGGGTCCAAGCCCAGCTCCCTGATGGCTGTAAGAAACAGCCCTGGCCTGGGCTTTCTGCACTCGCACCCCTCCTCGGGGTGATGGGGGCAATAGTAGATAGCATCCACCACGGCACCCCGGCGGCCCAGCTCCTCTCCCAGCTTCCTGTGGATGGCAGCCAGGGTCTCCCTGGTGAGGTAGCCCCGGCCAATGCCCGACTGGTTAGTAATGACCACCACCCTGAAACCCTCTTCGTTGAGGAGCCTTACCGCCTGCGGCACACCGGGCAGGAGGTGGAGGTCCTCCACCCTCCGGCAGAAGTGGACATCCCGGACCAGGGTGCCATCCCGGTCCAGAAAGACGGCCCTATACCCCCGCATCGGGGGTCCCCCCGATTTCCCTCAGACAGGTAGTGGTAAGATGGCAGAGAAGGAGGTGGACATCCTCAATCTGTTCCATAGAACGGCTGGGCACCACCAGACAGATATCCACCATGTCCCTGAGCTTCCCACCATCAAAGCCGGTGAGGCCGATGGTGGTGGCCCCCGCCTCTTTGGCCAGGCGGAGCGCATTGAGGACATTCCGGGAATTGCCGCTGCCGCTTATCCCTATGACCACATCCCCGGCCTGGACCCAGGGGGCGAGCTTGCGGGCGAAGACCTCATCGTAGGAAAGGTCGTTGGCCCACGCAGAAAGGAGGGGCAGGCTATCGGTGAGGGGAAAGGCCTTGATGGGGGGCTTGTGGGGGACCATGGCCCCCTTGGCCAGGTCGCAGGCAAAATGGGAAGCGGTGGCCGCCGAGCCCCCGTTGCCACAGATGAAGACCTGCTGTCTCTTCAGCCGGGCCTCCTCCAGGCGGAGGATAATCGGCTCTATCTTCTCCAGCGGCAGCCTGGCCAGGCTCTCCCCCACCTGGGCCAGGTAGCTATTGGCAAGTTCCGCTATGGACTGGACCTTCAACATGGAACTCTCCTCTTCCCGGAAAAGTAGAAGGGGGCCATCAGCACCAGGGAGACCAGGCCCGAGGCCAGCACCACATCCACCAGCTGGCCAAGGCGGGCATGGAACATGACCAGCAAGCTGACCTGGAGCCCGGCCGCCAGGAGGGCAGAATAGACCACCCCTGTCTGGCCCAGGGACAGGGCATAGCTCACCACCAGAAAGGAAACGGCCAGGGCGGCCATGCCTATGCTGTAGCGAAAGAGATAGGGGGCCCCCTGGAGGTATTCCTCTCCGAAGAGAGAGCGGACCGCCGTCTCGGGGAAAAGGGCAAAAAAGGAGACCGCAGCACCAGCCAGGGCCAGGGTGAGGATGAGGGCCCGGAGAAAGAGACGGGTGGGGGAAGTGCCCCTCTCCCTGGCCTCCGCTGTCTTGGGGAAGAGGGCCCAGGTGATGCCCCAGGGGGCATAGAAGGCTATCCTGCCCAGGACGGCGATGGCAGAATAGGTGCCAGCATCCTCCTGGCCGAGGTAATGCTTGGCCAGCACCATATCACCGTTGACCAGGATGGTAATGCCCAGGATGGCCAGGGAGGCCAGCCCGGTGTATGCCCCCAGCCCCGCCACCTCTGCCTTCTCCTTTCCCACCCGGCTCAGGTCCCGCAGGGAAAAGAGGCTCAAACCAAGGGCCAGAAGGAAGGACAGGGGTATGGCGGCCAGGCCGCCCCCAACCCCAAGCCCCAGACCGACAAAGAGGACACCCAGGAGGAGCTTGCTCACGGCATGCAGGGTCTGGCTGGAGCCCAGGGCCAGGAAACGCTGCAACCCCTGGAGGGTGCCCCAGCTCGCCGAGAGGACAAAGGCCACCATCAAGGAGGAGAACAGGATGAGGGCATATGACGGGTTTTCCACCTTCAGGAACCGGGACACCACGGGGCTGAGGCCCCCCAGCAGGACGAAACCCCCCAGCCCCAGGTAGAAGGTGCGCCTCAGGGAGTAGCGCAAGAGATAGTTGACCTGCCCCAGGCCCCCGTTGGCCCTGAACTGGGAGGTAAGACGGGCTACCGCTGCCGCAATGCTCTGAGAAAAGACCGAGACAATCACCAGAAGGGAGGTGAAGGTGAACAGGATCCCGTACTGCGCCGGTGGCAGGAGCACACCCATAGCTAGCTGGTAGAGGTAGCTGAAAAGGTTGACCGTCAGGCCAAAGCCCGCCATCACGGCACCCTGGAGGGCCATGTCATCAGCTTTAAATCTGGTGGCTAATCCGTTGAGCATTCGGCTTTTAGAGGACCAATCCCGCGCCCCCGAAGACAAAAGGAAGTAGAACATCCACCAGCACCAGTGTCAACGACCCAAAAGGGCCTTTCAGCCGCTAGGTTGAGAGGTGTTGGAACCAGGCCCTGGTGGCCTCAGCGATGGTCTCGGGGGTCCAGAGGGGGGCCTCCCGCCAGTATTCAATGTTCTCCAGCATGACCCTCACCCCGTCTTCAAAGGAGACCCTGGGTTGCCAGCACAGAAGACTTTGTATCTTGGATATATCGGCATGGGTGCGGTCAGGTTCCCCCGGCCGTTTGGGGACATGGACCACCCGCCCGCCCAAAAGCTCCACCAGGCGGTTGACACTATGAGTCTGGCCGCTGCCCACATTCAGCGCCTCCTGCCTCAGGTCCGAGCGTGCCGCCATGACCATGGCTTCCGCCACATCGCTAACAAAGGTGAAGTCCCGGCTCTGGGTGCCGTCCCCCACCACGGTGAAAGGCTCCCCATGGAGCTTCTGGGCCAAGAAGACCCCAAAGACCGCCCCGTAGGCCCCCGAGGTCCGCGAGCGGGGCCCATAGACATTGAAAAGGCGCAGGGAGAGGACGGGCAGTCCATAAACCCTTCCCCAGTGGAGGACATACTGCTCTCCGACATACTTGGTCAGGGCATAGGGATACTGGGGCTGGATTTCTGCCGTCTCGGGGGTGGGGAATATTTTGGGTAACCCGTAGCAGGAAGAGGAGGCAGCATAGATAAACCTCCTCACCTTCGCCGCACGGGAGGCCTCCAGGACGCTCGCCGTCCCCCACACATTGGCCCGGTGGTATGCCAGAGGGGAAACAATGGAGGGCACAATATCGGCCAGGGCGGCCAGGTGGAAGACCCAGTCCACCCCCTCAAAAAGGGGCCTGATACTGTCCAGGTCCGCCACGTCCGCCTGGTGGACGGACAGGCCCTTCCTATCGTGGAGGTGGGACAGGTTTTTCAGACGGCCGGCAGAGAGGTTGTCCAGGACCACCACCTGGTGGCCTTCGGCCAGGAGACGCTCCGCCAGGTGGCTGCCGATGAACCCCGCCCCTCCCGTAACCAGTGCCCTCATACTGTCCCCTATTCTTCTGACCCAAATGGGCCCTGTCAAGGCTCCAAAGGGTCCACTATGATGGCCTGGCTATGAGGCTCAAAGGCCTTCTTTTCATCCAGAGGACAGCCCGCCGCCTTCAGGACCATGAAAACCTCCGGGTGGCCCTACTCTATGCCCTGCTCATCGCTGTGGCCTATCCCCAGGTGGTCTTTATGGGCAAGACCCTGGTAGCCTCCGTCTATTACCCCCATGGGGTAGTGGCGGAGGGCCCCTACGGTTACCTGGGCAGAAGGATAGAGAACACCTTCAATCTGGACCTGGCCAGCCCGGCCTATTACGAGTTTCCTGTTAACCGCCTGGTGGGTGAGATATACCGCCGGGGCCAGCTCCCCCTCTGGAACCCCTATCAGGCGGCGGGGACACCTCTGGCCGCCCAGTATAGCAGCCGGGCCTTCTTCCCCTACCAGATTGCGGAGGATATCCTGCCTCCCTGGACCTGGGACTATTTCCTCCTGGGCCGGCTGTGGATTGCGGGGTTTCTTACCTACCTTTTCCTCAGGGCTCTTTCCCTCTCGCCAGCCAGTTCCTTCCTGGGAGGGGTCTTCTACATGTTCTCGGGGAGCCTGGTCTGGTTTATCAACCTGGAGCAGATGGCCAATGTGGCTATGCTGGTGCCGGGCCTCCTCCTGGCGACGGAGAAGCTGGTCCGAAACCAGGGGGGCAGATATATCGCCTGCTCCGCCCTGGCCTTTGGCCTGGTCCTCCTAGCGGGACAGCCGGAGACGGCCCTGTATTCCCTGGCCCTGGCCGCTGCCTATTTCCTTTTCCGTGTCCTCCGGGCAGGGGAAGGGGTAAGAGCAATATTAAGGCAAGGGGGGAGATATGTCTTTTCCTTTGGGCTGGGGCTGGGCCTCTCGGCGCCTCTGACCTTGCCTTTTATAGAGTTGATGGGAAACTCTTTCCATGTCCATCCGCCGGGGGGCCCGGTGGGTATTCAGGGTCCCATCCCGTATGCCTGGTCTGTCTCATTGCTCGTCCCCACCTATTTCCAGGAGCACACAATTTTCAGGGAATTCCCCCAGACTGGCATCTGGGACTTCCTGGGAGGCTACCTGGGGGTGGTGGTCGTCTTTCTGGCCTTCCTGGGACTCCTGTGCAGGGGAAGACTGGGGGCCTACGGCCTTTTCTTTTTCCTGGCCGGCCTTGTGGTCCTGCTGAAAAACTTCGGGGTGCCCCCGGCGAAATGGCTGGGCTATCTGCCCATCTTTGACCAAGCCTGGAGCGACCGGTGGGCCTCTCCGGCCTGGGCCCTTTCTTTCGCCGTAGCCGGGGCTATCGGCCTGGAAAGCCTGGGGCGAGAACCCGGGCCGGGGATGAAAGGTGGCATCTCCGCAGGTAGGCTGCGTCTCCTGGGGGTGGGGCTGGTCCTCCTTGGCCTGGGCCTGGCCTGGGTCATCCTCAGGCCCAGGCTTCTCTCACTCCCAGGTCCCCTTACTTTGAAAGGCCAGCTGGTCGCGGCCTACTTCCAGGCCCTCTCCCTGGGGGCGGGAGGCACAGCTATTACCGCCTCCTTCTTCCCCAGGGAAAAGAGGGGCGGGGCCTCTGTCCTTTCTGTGGCCGTAGCCCTGGCCCTGGTGCTTTTCCTGCTCATCGCCCTGGCCCTGGTCTCCCCACCCCCCTTCCCCGGAGAAGGGGGCCTGGTGGCCATAGTAGCCCTGACGACAGCCTCTATCCTGGTCTTCTCCCTTCAGGCGGGAAACCGAAAGGCCGCCTGGGGGATGGGAGCCCTGGCCGTCCTGGAACTCTGGTTCCATATTCCCAAAGGCTACAATATCTCCTGGCAATATCTGACCCTCATTCCCCTTCTTATCGGTCTGCCCCTGGTATTCGCCCTGGCCAGGGGGAAGGGGCGCTGGGCCGTCCTTTTTGCTCTGGCACCTGTGTTGTCTTATATCATCATCGATGCCACGGCCCCAAAAGGCCTTCCCCAGCGCTATGACCCCTTTACCGAGGCACCCTATGTCCAGTTCCTGAGGGAAAAGGCGGGCTATTACCGGATAGCTGGGGGTGATGGGGTGCTGATGCCGAACTATGCCGGCGCCCTGGGGGTCTACGATGTGCGGTTCATCAACGCCCTATCGGTGAACTCCTACCAGCACTATGCGGAGAATAGCCTCCTCCCGGGGCCCCATACGGTGCCTATAGACAGGCTCTGGTTCACCGGCATCCCGGATTACCTGAAGCCTGAAGAGTCGTCTTTCTATCAGGAAATCCAGGAACGGGCCTCTTTCTACTCCTTCCTGGGGGTGAAATATATCCTGGCTCCATCACCCGTCTCCATTGATATGCCCCTTGTCTATGACGGTGAGGCGAAGGTGTATGAAAACCCTTCTGTCCTCCCTAGAGCGTTCCTCGTCTACCAGGTGGAATACGCCTCCTCCTACCAGCAAGCCCAGGAGGCCCTGAGCCGGCCCGATTTTGACCCGCTCTGCCGGGTGGTGCTGGAGCAGGAGGCTTCCTTCAGCCCCCAGGAAGGCCGGGGGACTGCCCGCATCCGAGAATACCAGCCCAACAGGGTGGTCATGGAGACGCAATCGGAGACCCCTGGGATTCTGGTCCTCACCGATGTCTTTTATCCCGGCTGGACAGCCTATATAGATGGCAAGGCCGCCAAGATATACAGGGCCAACGGCCTGGTCCGGGCGGTGATGGTGGACAAGGGGGACCACACCGTCGTCATGAGCTACTTCCCCCGCAGTCTTGCCTTGGGCCTGGCTGTTGCCCTTCTTGCTGGGGTGGCCTGTTTGGCCCTGATGTTCAGGAAAAGGAACCAAAAGGGCCTTTCCGGTTCCTTACAACTCTTGGCATAATTTGGGTCATGCCCGACCGGACCCATCCTCAGCCCCAGGCCAAAGAGGGTTAACCTTGAAGAACCACAAAATAGTGCCCCTGGACGAACTGGCGCAAATAGTCTCCCAGTGCAAAGCAGAGGGCAAGAAGGTAGTCCACTGCCACGGCGTCTTTGACCTCCTGCATCCCGGACACATCCTGCATTTTCAGGCCGCCAGGGGCCTGGGGGATGTCCTGGTGGTTACCATCACCCGGGACGCCTATGTGGACAAGGGGCCGGGAAGGCCGGTGTTCAAAGAACGCCTCAGGGCTGAATCTCTTGCCGCCCTGGAGGTCATAGACTATGTGGCCTTCAATGACTGGCCCACGTCGGTAGAGACGATAAGAAAGCTCAGGCCCGATATCTATGCCAAGGGCAGTGACTACCGGCACCCCGAGGACGATCTTACGGGCAAGATTAAAGAGGAAGAACAGGCCATCCTCTCCGTTGGGGGGAAGGCCCATTTCACCGACGAGCTAACCTTTAGCTCCACCAGCCTGCTCAATGCCCATTTCAGCGTCTACCCGGAGGCGGCGGAGAAGTTCCTGAGGGATTTCCGCCAGAGGTATTCCGCCGAGGAAGCAATCAAATGGTTCCAGAAACTCCTTCCCTTGAAAGTGCTGGTCTTGGGGGACACCATCATCGATGAATACCATTACTGTGTCCCCATGTCCAGGTCCCCCAAGGAAAACCTCATCCCCGCCAAGTACATTTCAGAGGAGACCTTTGCCGGGGGCATCCTGGCCTCAGCCAACCACGTAGCGGGTTTCTGCGCCGATGTCCACCTGCTCACCTGCCTGGGCATTCAGAACAATTACGAGAAATTCATCCTGCAACACCTCAGGCCGAATATAAAGGGGAAGTTTTTCTACCGGGAGGATGCCCCTACCGTTGTGAAACGGCGCTTTGTTGACCCAGCCTTCCTGAGCAAGATGTTTGAGGTCTGTTTCATGAACAGCCACGAATTGCCCCCTGCCGTGGCCAAACAAATAGAAGGCTATCTGAATGCATGCATATCCCAATATGACCTGGTAGTAGTGAACGACTTCGGCCATGGGTTTATGACCCAGGAAATAATAGATGTTGTGTGTGAGAAGTCCCGCTTCCTGGCAGTGAATGCCCAGACCAATAGTGCCAACATGGGCTTCAATCTTATTACCAAATATCCCCGGGCCGATTATGTCTGCCTTGATGAGGCCGAGGCCCGCCTGGCCTGCCACGATAGGACGGGGGACCTCAGGGAGATAAATACAATGCTGGCCAAAAGCTCAGGGTGCAGTAAGGTGGCTGTCACCCAGGGGCACAAGGGATCACTGGTCTATGACAGGGAGGGGGGATTCTTTGAGATCCCCGTCTTTTCCCTGGAAGTAAAGGACAGGGTTGGCGCCGGCGATGCCTATTTTTCCATCACCTCCCCCTGCGTGGCGGCGGGGTTCCCTGGGGACCTGGTGGGGTTTATTGGCAATGCGGTAGGGGCCCTGGCCGTCCGCATCGTGGGCAACAGGACCCCCGTGGAGCCTGTTCCCCTTTTCAAATTCATCAAGGCCCTTCTTGCAGCCTAAAGAAAGGGAAGCATGACATCGGAGAAACATATCCTGGTAACCGGTGGCTGTGGCTATGTAGGCAGCATCCTGGTCCCCAAGCTGGCCAGGGAATACAGGGTCACGTTGATAGATAGCATGATGTTCGGCAATCACCTGCAGGGTGTGGAGAATGTCACCACTGTAAAGGGCGATATCAGGGACTATACTCTGATGCGTTCCCTCCTATCCTCTTGCACCGATGTCATCCACCTGGCTTCCATAGCCAATGACCCCTGCTCTGAGCTTGACACAGCCATGACCCAATCAGTAAACCGGGATGCGGTGGAGCATCTGGTAAGAGCTGCCAAGGAGCAGGGCGTCCGGAGGTTCATCAGCGCCTCATCCAGTGCCGTATACGGCGTAAAGGAAGAGGAATCGGTGACCGAAGACCTCCCCCTCGCCCCCCTCACCCTCTACGCGAGGCTCAAGGCCGAGACAGAGAGAATCGTGGCCAGCGCCGCCGGCAGGGATTTCGTCACCGTTTCCATCCGGTCAGCAACTGTATGCGGTGTCTCACCCAGAATGAGATTTGACGTAATTGTCAATATGATGGCCAAGATGGCCATCGCCGGCGGGGCGATAACCGTTCATGGCGGCGACCAGTATCGGCCCAATGTCCATATTG
The DNA here is from genome assembly GCA_018825785.1 of Chloroflexota bacterium. Lineage (NCBI taxonomy): Bacteria > Bacillati > Chloroflexota > Chloroflexota bacterium. The sequence goes on from JAHKAY010000006.1 coordinate 73,662, forward strand.
ATGACATCACCGACCTTTACCTCTTCCTCCTGGAAACCCCGGCGGAGAAGATAGGTGGCCGGGTGTTCAACGCCGGGGCCAAGAACCACACCGTCCTGGAAATAGCCCAGATGGCTCAGGAGGAGGCCGGTGGGATAATCTACCTGGATAGCAACGTCACGGACAACCGGTCCTATCGTATATCATCGGGGCTGATAAGAAGAGAGCTGGGCTGGGAGCCCCGGAGGACGATTCGGGATGCCATAAAGGACATCAAGAGGGCCTTTGACGGGGGTATGTTCCCCGACCCCGATGACGATATCTTCTACAACATCAGGACCATGAAAGCTCTTCAGCCGAGCGATAAACGGTGACGAACAAGGAATTCCACCTGAATCTTTGCCGGATGATGCTTCTGATTCGGCGCACCGAAGAGAAGATTGGTGAGCTCTATCCAGAGCAGGAGATGAAGTGTGCAGTGCACCTTTCCATTGGCGAGGAGGCCTCGGCGGTCGGTGTTTGCGCCGCCTTGAGAGGGGACGATGTAATCTACAGCACTCACCGCTGCCATGCCCACTATCTGGCCAAGGGCGGAAACCTCAAGCGCATGGTGGCCGAACTATATGGAAAGGCCGCAGGCTGTTGCCGGGGCAAGGGCGGCTCCATGCATCTGGCTGACCCCGAGGTTGGGATGATGGGCTCTTCCGCCATTGTAGCCGGGTCCATACCCCTGGCTGTGGGCTCGGCCCTGGCCTTCAGCATGAAAGGGAATGACAGAGTGGCAGTGGCCCTTTTCGGCGACGGCGGGGCGGAACAGGGCTCTTTCACGGAGTGCCTTAGTTTTGCTTCTCTGAAGAGTTTGCCTGTCATATTCGTTTGCGAGAATAACCTGTACGCTACCCATACGCATATTTCAGCCCGCCAGTCTAAAGACAACATCCACCAGCGGGGCGAGCCTTACGGGGTTCCCGGCACTCAAATAGACGGGAACGATGTGCTGGCAGTCTATGAGGCTGCTTTCCAGGCCGTGGAACGCTGTCGTTTGGGGAAGGGCCCTTCTCTACTGGAGTGTCGCACCTATAGGTGGAGGGGGCATGTTGGGCCTGACTATGACTATGACCTGGGCTACAGAAGCAAACAGGAACTGGAGGAATGGATGCGCCGATGCCCCATTTTGACTTATGAAAGGAGTCTGGTCAGTGCTGGGATTTGCAGCCAAAGCGACCTTGACTTGATTAGGGAAGAAGTGGATGAAGAGGTCGCCAGGGCTGTAACCTTCGCGAAAAGCAGCCCGGAGCCGGAGATGGACGAGCTTCTGCAGGACGTCTATTAGGTCTTGTCCATGAAGGAGAACCAGGCAATCCGGCAGGCTAAATACGTAGAGGCGATTGGTGAAGCCCTTGTTCAGGCCATGGAATGCGACGAGAGAGTTTTCGTCATGGGCATTGGGGTGGATGACCCCACCGGTGTCTTCGGCAGCACCCGGCCTGCCTTCAAGAGGTTCGGCAAGAAACGCGTCTTCACCATTCCTCTCTCGGAGAACGCTATCACTGGTGTGGGGATAGGTGCTGCCCTCTCGGGGCTTCGCCCGATAATGGTCCACGCCAGAAACGACTTCCTGCTGCTGACCATGGACCAGTTGGTCAACCATGCCGCGAAGTGGAGCTACATGGCGGGCGGCCGCATGAAGGTTCCTTTCACGATTCGTGCCATCATTGGTAGGGGATGGGGCCAGGGTCCGCAGCACTCGCAGAGCCTCCAGGCCCTGTTCGTGCACACACCCGGCCTGAAAGTTGTCATGCCGGCTACTCCCTACGATGCCAAGGGTTTGTTGCTAGCCAGCATTGGGGATGATTGCCCGGTCATTTTCATTGAACACCGGAGGCTTTACGACACCGTGGGACCGGTCCCAGAGGAAACGTACACCGTCCCTCTGGGGAAAGGCGCAGTGCGGCGTGAGGGAAGAGATGTCACGGTGGTGGCAAGCTCCCTGATGGTGCTGGAAGCCTTACAAGCTTCGCAACTTCTGCAGAGCGATGGCATAGCTGCTGAGGTAATTGACCTCCGCACCCTAAGCCCTCTGGACGATGAACTGGTCTTTGACTCGGTTAGAAAGACTGGAAGGCTGGTGGTGGCGGACACAGGCTGGGAAACCTGTGGCGTTGCCGCTGAAGTGTCTGCCCGGGTAGCCAGCAACGTGTTTGGTTCCTTGAAGGCCCCCATCAGACGGGTGTGCCTCCCGAATTCACCAACTCCCACCTGTCCCAGCCTGGAAAAGGAGTTTTATCCCGGTGCCGAAGATATTGCTGCTGCGGTGAGAACGGTCGTGGGGAGGGGGAAAGAGCCCATGCGGCCTCGTGCTTCAGCCCGGACCCAAGAGTCGTGGGACAAGGGATTTACAGGCCCATTTTAGCTGGAGGATGCCATGATTCCGGTTGTCAGAAGGCTGTAATCTGGGGATGCAGGTCAAGGACCATCTCGTAATCGGCGGCGTTGCCTCCCTCCTTCTCATTCCGGCCTGGGGGGCGCACAGCCTCATTTTCCTGGCGGCCACGACCCTGGTTGATGGTGACCACTACCTGGACTACCTCTACCGCAACGGGTTCCAGAATTTCAGCTTGAGGAGAGCCACAAAATTCCACCAGGTCCTTCACGAGATTGCCAAGAGGGACAGCTTCTTCGGGCTAAGCCTGTGCCACACCGTTGAGTTCCTTCTTTTCTTGGCTTTTCTGCCAATGTGGACTCACTCCACGCTGCTATGGGCCGCTTTCTTTGGCGTCCTCTTCCATCTGGGGCTCGACTTAGCTCACGAATATCGAGAGGGGGTCCTTTTCAAGCGGGCTCTATCAGTAATTGAATACATCATCCGGTGGAACCGGATGAAGCATAACGGTCAGAACCCCGAAGTCCCATATATCCGTGCCCTGGAAGCCATATCGGTGGAGACGACCAAGGGGTGATGAAGGAGAGTATGAGGCCGTCCATCTCCGTAATCATCCCTGCTCTCAACGAGGAAAAGGCTGTGGGGCCCACCGTGGAGGCGCTGCTGGCAGCCCTGGACGACAGGTTCAGCCGGTACGAAATCCTGATTTTCGATGATGGCAGCACGGACGGCACAGGAGACTTGGCGGAAACCCTGGCGACCCGAGACGCAAACATCAGGGTGGTGCACAATCCCAGGAACATGGGCCTGGGCTACAACTATAGAAGGGGGGTGGAACTGGCTCAGAACGACTACGTGGTCCTTTTTCCGGGGGATAATCAGTTCCCCGCTGATTCCATGGCGGAACTCTTGCGCCATGTAAGCTGGGCAGACATTATCATCCCGTATCATACCAATGACCGCATCCGACCCTGGCACCGAAGGCTGATTTCCCGCCTCTTCATACTGACCATGAACCTCCTGTTCGGACTGGGGGTCAAGTATTACACGGGAACTGTCATCCACAGGAGAGAGTTAATTCGCTCTGTCCCCATCTCGTCCACAGGCTTCGCGTATCAGGCTGAGGCCTTAACGCGGCTGCTCAGGTCAGGGCACAGCTACCTTGAGGTGGGCATACAAATCCAGGAGAGAGAATTTGGCACCACTACTATGTTCAGCTTGAAGAACATCCGGAATGTGCTCACAACTGTGGCCAGACTCTTTGGGGATATCCGCATCCGAGGTGGAAAGAGGTATAACAAGCGCCCCAAGAGGATAATCCGGTGAAAATCCTGTTCGTTGTCCAGACTATAGATTTCATTGACCCCATTGGCATGATGCTGATGTCTGCTCTGGCCAAGAAGAAAGGCCATAGAACCCGTCTGGCAGTCATCAGCCGGGAAAACCTGCTGGATAGAATCGCCGGGCTTAAACCAGACATAGTCGCCTACAGTGCCTCCACGGGTGAGCACAAATATTACATAGAGGCTAACAAGGTAGTTAAGGCCAGGTTCCCTCATATCTTCACCATCATGGGTGGGGCCCATACTACCTTCTATCCCGAGTGCATAAGTGAGAGCACCCTGGACGCGGTCTGTGTGGGTGAGGGGGACGAGGCCTTCCCCGAGCTACTGGGGGCCCTGGAGAGAGGGCAGGATATTTCCGGAATTCGGAATATCGTCACCCGCGCCGGGCAAAGGAATGGCCTCCGGCCTCTTTTTGAAGACCTGGACAGCCTGCCCTTCCCCGATAGGGAGCTATTCTATAAGACCACAGAGATGGGGCAGTTCCCCCTCAAGAGCTTCATGGCCTCCCGGGGGTGTCCTTATCCCTGCACCTACTGCTTCAACCATGCCTTCAGGAAGCTCTACCGGGGCATGGGCAAGCTGGTCCGAAGGCACTCGGTGGACTACGTCATAGAAGAGGTGGCCCAGGTAAAGAGGCGGTATCGTCTGGATGTGGTGAAGTTCTACGACGATATCTTCGCCTACCGGGTGGATGACTGGCTGGAGGACTTTGCCAAAAAATACAGGAGGGAGATAGGCCTCCCCTTCCATTGCCTCACCAGGGCGGACCTGATGACGGAGGATGTGGCCAAATTGCTCAAGGAGGCAGGCTGCTTCTCCATCAGCATGTCCATTGAGGCGGGGAACCCCCAGTTCCGCAATGAAGTCCTGAAGCGAAACATGACCGATGAGCAGATCATCCGCGCCTTCCATATCTGCCGCAAATCTGGCATCAAGACCTTCTCCAACAATATCATTGGCCTTCCTTATGCCACGATACAGAATGAGATTGAAACCCTGGACCTGAACCTCAAATGCAAGGTCTCGTATGCCGAGTTCCCTATCTTCCACCCCTATCCCAGGACAGAACTGGGTGACTTCTGTATTGAGAAGGGGATATGGAAGGGCAACTATGCCCAGCTCCATATGTCCTATATGAACCGTTCCCCCCTTTCCTGTTTTGCCGAGAAAGAAAAGGCCGTGCAGAAGAACCTGGCCGAGCTGGGCCTTCTCGTCATCTGGTTCCCCTTCCTGAGGAACCTGGTAGTGAAGCGGCTCATCTATCGGCCCCACACCAGACTCTTCCTCTGGGCTTATGTCCTAGCCAAAGCGTATCTGGTGCGGAAGCGAGTTTATCCGGTGAAGTTGAAGGTAGGGGACGTGGTCAGGCTCCTTCGCAAGACGTTCAGTCTAGAGACCTTCAAGCATAGCGATGAGCAGCTTCTCATCGATAAGGGAAGCCCGCGAAGGAACAGTCAATGCCAGGAGCTGTGAAAGGAGGCAAGAATGAAGGTGGGGTACTCGTACCTGCTTCAGCAGTTTGATGTCCGGCCAGGCAAGATGAAAGTGTCCTATATGGACCTTCCCAGGGGGACCAACGCCACCGAAATCCTCCGGGCTCTTCGGGAGCAGCTCAAAGTCTGTAACTTTACGCTGGGCCCGGAGGTAGCCGAGTTTGAGGCGAAGTTCGCCGCCCTGCACGGGACCAAACAGGCCATAGGGGTGAATTCAGGGACAGATGCGCTTTTCCTTACAATGAAGGCTGTGGGCATTGGGCCCGGAGATGAGGTTATCACTGTTCCCAACAGCTTCATCGCCACAGCAGCAGCCATCGCAAATACAGGAGCCCGGCCTGTCTTTGTGGACGCGGGGGATGATTACAATATCAATCCTGACCTGATTGAAGAAGCTGTCACGCCGCGCACCAGGGCCATCCTCCCTGTGCACCTTACGGGAAACCCCGCCGATATGCCCAGGATAATGGAGATAGCGCACAGGTACGGACTGCTGGTAATTGAAGATGCGTGCCAGGCAGTGAGCGCTTCTATCAATGGAAAGCCCGTCGGTTCCTTTGGCATCTCCGGTTGTTTCAGCCTGCACCCGCTCAAAAATCTCAACGTCTGGGGGGACGGTGGGGTGCTCACTACCGACTCTGATGAGCTGGCCGAGAAACTCCGGTTGATGAGAAATCACGGCCTGAAAAACCGGGACGAATGCGAATTCTTCGCCTACAATAGCCGGCTGGATACAGTTCAGGCGATTGTTGCCTTAAGACTTATGCCTGCTCTGGAGGCCGCCACCGAGGCCCGCATCAGGCACGCTCGGGTCTATGATGAGGCCTTTTCGCAACTGGGCGAGTTGATCAAGGTGCCTCCCCGCAAAGCTCAGGTGAGGCAGGTGTTCCATACATACGTAGTTCAAGCCAAGGATAGAGACAATCTGTATGAGTATCTCTGTTCCAATGGCGTAGAGGCCAAGATCCATTATCCCATACCCATTCATCTTCAGAAGGCATCGCGTTATCTTGGCTACAAGGAGGGCGACTTCCCCCTGTGCGAGGCTCAGGCGAGGTCCATTATCACCCTTCCCGTGCACCAGCATCTAACAGAGATACAGCTGGAATACGTCGTTGGCAAGGTAGGAGAATTCTACGGAGAATGATGGAAATTGCTGCAGCTAATTGCGTCACGATGTCATGTCCGGGGCATATGCGAGGTGGTCTGGGACTCGGTCTTCTACCAGCCTCAGGCTGCTGAAGGCCAACGGAGGGCCCTTGGAACCAGCCAAAACAATGTGGCCCGAGGCAAAGAGATGCATGCTGAGTGGCGGCAAGGAACAAAGCGCTCAGCATTTGGGAGACTTCAGGCTGCTTGGACGGCCTAGTATAAGCTCGCTATGGAATATTTCTAGCGCATTGAGGCCCGTGTTCTGGCTGTTCTGGGAAACTGGCATAGCTGGCCGCCGCAGGCTGGAGCCGGCATGGCAAAAGGGAGAAAGGAACGCTCTTTGAATATATTAGGAGGAAGGTCGGCACTTCACCGGGGTGCCCTCTTCCCTTTGTGGGTCTTTCTGGCATTTTTTGTCTTTATCACGGTGCTTTATAGAAGCACCCTCTTTGATACGCCAAGGTCCGACCACGTTGAGATATTCGCCATCTTCCAAGACCTCACTTTTCCTCAAGATATTGCCCAGATAGCCTTTATGGAGTTTTTCGGCCACCCCAGATTCCAGCCCCTGGCCTGGCTCTTCCACTTCTTTCAGATAAAGGCCTTTGGTATGAATTTCATTTGTTACCACCTGGTCATCATTGGCCTGCATGCCCTCAATGGCACGCTTCTCTTGGGTTTGCTTTACGCCCTGTCTCGAAAGCTCCTCTTTTCCTTCTTTACTGCCCTTGTGTTCATCTCCCTATTTACTCATCTTCCCCTGATTGCCTGGCCGATAGCCTCCTACTCCCTCCTCAGTGTCACCTTGAGCCTTTCCGCTCTGCTCAGTCTGCTCAAGTTCTATCAGAGTTCCAACAGGGCTTTCCTATATGTTTCCTATTCGTTCGCCTTTGTGGCATTGTTTCTATACGAGCTGAATTTGATAGTCCCTGCATTCATCTTCCTCTTTGCTGTGGGACTCGGTTGGGCAGCCGCTAGTAAGAAGCGCCTGATTTTGCAGAACTTATGTCTGGTAGCAATGGTCTATTTCGTTTATGGCGGGCTGTATTTGTGGCTCGTGCCTAGATATGCGGGGCTGCCGGAGCATGTCCTGAGTGGGCAGAGCGCCTGGCTCGCCCTGGCCGCAGTGCCCATCGAGTTTTTCAACACGGTGTTCGGCCACAACGTTTTTGCCACATCAAGGGTGGTAATTGATGAACTGTCCTTCTATGTGCCATTTACAGTGAAGTCTTTCTCAATGAACACCATGGAGCCGGGCCTGGTCAAGCTCAACCTTCTGGTATATCTGGTCCTGTTGACCCTGGCTATCGCGTTGCGCAGACCGGAAAGGGGCCGGGGCTTGTGGTTATTCCTGCTGGCCCTCTGGGCCTTTGGCTACACTGCTATGATATTTCTCGGTCGGGGGGTGGCCTATGTTCTAAGTCAAGCGAGGCATGCTTACTTTCCGAGTATGCTGCTCCTCTTCATTGGCGCTCATTTCTATGAGCGCTATTTCTCACAGGGGTGGGCTCTGGCCAGGAGAGACGGCTCTTACTTCCTGGGCAAGTATGGTGGAGTGGTGGTTTTGATGGCTGGGGTCTTTTTCATCAATGTTAATGTAGCCAAAATATCCTGGACTCTGCATGAGTACATGGGATACCGTTCCTATCCCAACACCATTTACTACACAGCTAGAGACTGGCTATCCCAGCCTGAGAACAGGGACAATAGCCTGTTAATTTCGGTTCCAACTTATCCGCCCGAGGAGAAGCTGGCTTGGGGTGCGGATATACTGCCGGACCTATTCCTCTCAGACCCCCGCATCACCAAGAGTTTTCAGCAAGCTACTCATATTTTGGAATGGGGCGAGGGCCAGGCCTCGCCTTCAATCACGGAGCTCAGCCGTTACCCATCAGGGAATGCCAGTGATGACTTCAGCATTACGTTTGGCATCATGCCGCACCCACAAATCACCGAGGATTATCTGGAGGTGCTTGGTGCTTCGGCTGAGCCTGGCGTGGAACGATTTGGCAAGCAATGGTGGCTACGGCTCTACTTCGACCAGTCGAGGAACCTCCCCGGGGACATAGCCGGCAGGGCCAGGGTGGTCCTGGGCTACTCCCAGGGCAGCTACGGGCACATCATTGACGGGCGGGTTTTCAGCAGTCAACCGATAACCATAGGGCGGAGCCGAATGACCCACATTGTATTGGTGAAAGATGCTGGAACCTTCGGGGTGATTGTTAATGGGGAGCTGCTGGAAAAGGCTCAAGACATCACGGATGAGGACCTACAGAATATTGAACTTCCCCTGGGAAAGCTTTATCGGATGGGTTACCGCAAGCCGTACTACTATGCCCACACTTTCATTGAGTTTGGAAGGAGCCGCTTTTCAATCCAGGATAGAGAGAAAGGCTATATCTTCAAAGAAATTCGCTTTAATCCTAAAGGATTTCAGGAATATCACATGTCTTTAGACTTCTAGGCGATGTGGGCTGGAAAATGGAGAAGATGAAAAGGCTATCAAGATTACGAGAAGAAATGTTGGGAGGGTTGCCCAAGCATCTTCTGTTCCTGGCGCTGGTGGCATTCCGGGTCTTTGGGCTTTTGCAGCACGAAATGTGGCGGACTGAGGCACAGCTACCCCTGATGGTGAGAGATAGTCAGTCATTCGGCCAACTGCTGCACTGGCAATCATACGGAAGAGAACACATCCTCTGGCCCAGCATGCTATATGGTATGAAAATGCTGGGCCTGGACGCGGTGGTCGCAGGGCAGTGGCTACATCTAGGTCTCTCCATCATCCTCTTGGGCGTCATCTTTTATGGTATTCCACGCCTGCCCCTTATTATCAGGGCATCAGTGGGCTCTTCATTCTTCCTGATGTACGAATACAGCGCCATAACCAGAGTATATGGAGTGACAGCTTTACTGCTGGCGATATTTGTGATGCTGGAACTGCGCATCCGAAGAGGCATTCTGTGGAAAGCATTGACGCTCTTTTTCATGTCTCTTTCCAGCAATGTCGGTTTGGTACTTGCTATCGCCCTCGCTGTCTACCTGTTTGCCAAGCGTTCGGAGGAGCAGTGGCATACACGGGCTATGGGGGCCGGCATTGTCGCCTTAGGCATAGGGCTCAGTATTGCCACAGCGCTGCCTCCTGCAGACCTCAGCGAAGCGCCATGGCTTGTGGCCTATCGGGCTGATGCCTCTCGATACTGGGGTATACCGCATCTCCTCCCAACGACCGCCAGAATGTTTCTTGATGGCTTCCTCTATATTCCAATAATGACTTCACCACACTGGTATGAACCAACTTCCTGGTCCGAGCCTCAATCGCTCTTGTCCGGTGTGATATCAGAATACAAAGTTGCCACCTATCTCATCGGGTTAGCGGTTATCGCGTTGGCGGTACGGTTTCTATGGCACCTGTTTCGCATAAGCAAGCCTATTGCACTGGGTGTTGCCACCCTCTGGGGAGGCAACCTGCTTGCCTGGTCAGTGATGCACCCCGGCTACACCCGGCATTTTGGCATTCTACTCCTGGGCACCCTTGGGCTATTTGCTCTAGCTGCAGACATGAGGAAAGGTTTCTCCGTGAAAGGGATGACCATCATTGTCGTGGTCATTCTGGCTATCCAGAGCGCGTCTGGATTCTGGGCTGTTTATGCTGAGGTTGGAGACTCTTTCTCCCAATCCAAGAATCTGGCCCAATGGTGGCAGGCCAATTATCCTGAAGAAACGCCCTATGTTTTTCCCGACCATGTGGGTGCAACACTCAGCCTGTATACGGGGGGCTACGCCTATTCCCTGGCATCAGAGAGGGAGGAAGCAGTCTCCTTCGTTCGTGAGAGCGAAGAATTCGCACAGACATTTTCTCCAGCCTTAATCAGCAACCTGGACTTAAGAGGAGATAGCCCCTTTCTCATTACCAACTTCCCGTATCATGCCCTCCTGGATGGAGGTAAAACCATCGTGGAGCCGGTCCGCGCTTTCCAGTCCGCAGTAGCTTTCAATGAGTCCTTCTGGGTTCACCGGGTCCGCCACGGAAGCGAAAGCGAGCTATGGACTTTCAAGTTTTTGCCATTTGAAGGCCAATTCTGGACGGTAGAGACCTCTCAACATAATTGGCAACAAAATGTTATAGAGCAGCCTGAGCCGAGGTTTGATAATGAAACTGGTTCTGCAATCGAGATAAAGATAAAGTTCTTAGAGGCACCGAACACTGACCCCAATGCCCTGGTCTTTCAGCTCCTGGACGGAAGAAGGCCGTTAAAGGTGTCTTTCTTTGGAGACGGATTTAGAATTCAATATGACGTTCTGAGAACCAGGTATGAAATAGACACGACGGACGATTTTCATGTTTACCGTTTCACCTTAAGGAGAAATACGGTAGAGGCATATGTGGATGGCAAGAAGGTTGGTTCCAGCTATCTTAGTGCTGAAACAGAAGATAAGAGGGTCCTCTTAGGGAATGTCGGCACTAGGGGCGAGAATATAGCAGCACAAATCAAGTATGTGGCCTACTCTGCCAGTGGGGCACTGCCACCAGAAGGGGAACAGGAGCCAGAGGAAGCCGAAATATGGACCATGTTTACTGATATGCAGATGTCACCCGATGCTCCCCCTGCCGCTTGGGCAGGGAATGGGACATTTTCTGTGAAGTCGGTTGTAGATGGTGTGCTAACAGTAGCTACCAGGGGTACTGATTTAGGACACTTCTCACAACTTGTGCCAGAATTCGATAACGCCGTGGGCAGCACGGCTGAAGTAAGGCTTAAGCTTCTGGATGGCCCCAAAACCGATTCTGACGGGGCTATGCTGTCGATTTCCGATGGGTTGAGGGAAGCAAAAATAGCCTTCTTTACCGACCACATTAATATTCTTGACCAGAGTGAGTTCAAGAGATTCAGCTGGATGGATACTACCGATGATTTTCACACCTACCGGATAGCCATCATTGGGGATAGTCTGAGAGTGTACGTGGATGGCGCGGAGGTGGCTGCGGCGACCCTGCGCCAGCAGGCTACCGGGAGGCAAGTCCTGTTCGGCGATTTCAGCACCAGCGCAGGTGAGAATATGGGTGTCAGGGTGGACTACCTGGCCTACTCCGTTAACGGGGCTAAGGCCCCGGATGGGTCGTCCATCAAGACTGTGGAAGGTGGTGAAGAAGAGCAGGACATTCCATGGACATCGGCCAAAGGCGGCTTCGTAATCAGGACCGTGGGCAAGGAAAATGAACCGGCCGGAACCGGCTATCCCATCAAGGAATTTGACAACTCCCTGGGTTCTACCCTCGAGGTGAAGATGAGGATTCTGGAGGCACCCGCTTCAGGATTCAATGGGGGAGCACTTTCTCTCATAGATGGCCAGAGAGAGGGGAAACTTAGCTTCTTCAACGATAGAGTTGAGATACGCGACGTGAACGATTTTAGACAAGCATATGAGTTAGACACTACTGATGGGTTCCACGTCTACAGGCTAACCATCGTTGAAGATACCCTGAAGGCGTATGTTGACGGGATGGAGGTGGCGATGGTGACACTGGCCAACAGTAACAAGGAGAAGAAGATACTGTTTGGGGATTTCAGCCCCGAAGAGGGCGAGAATATATATGCCCAGGTTGAGTACCTGGCCTATTATGTGGGTGGGGCCGTGTCCCCCAGACCATGATTGGAGGGACTCATGCATGACGTGCTGCTAATCAATCCGCCTTCAGCTTTCTCAACCTATAAGGGGACAAAGGTTGGCGTCTATGTGCAACTCTATCCGGTATTGTCCCTGGCTTGCCTGGCGGCCATGCTGAGGGAGAAGGGCTCTGGCGTTTCCATACTTGACCTGGGGATAGAGCAGTACCCTTGGCAGGTGCTGGAGGCAAAGCTGAGCGAGTCAAAGTCGCGCATTATAGGGGTAACCTGTACAACGCCGCTGTATCCTGAGGTAGTCCAGCTAAGCCGGGCTATCAGGCAGAGGGTTGGCAATGGTACGGTGCTTGTCGTTGGCGGGCCACATCCTTCAGCCCTGCCGGCGGAAACGCTGCTGGAGTCTGACTTTGACATCGCCGTTGTAGGCGAGGGCGATGAGACAATGGTTGAAATAGCTGAGGGGAAGAAGCTGTCCGATATCAAGGGTATCTTCTACAAGGATGGGGAAGGGATATCATCCACCGCGCCTCGGGAGCGCATCAAGGACCTGAATGCACTCCCCTTCCCGGCCCTTGACCTCTTTGATGCGAAGCGATACCGCTGTTCCAGGCTGGTTTCCAGGAAAACCCCAATGAGTGACCTGATGACCAGCCGGGGATGCGTTTTCAACTGTAGCTTCTGTGGCAAGAAGGTCTTTGGACGGAGGTTTATATCTAAGTCGCCGGAGAAAGTGATTGAGGAAATCAAGCACACGCTGAGTCTAGGTTTTAAGGAGATTCGCGTTGTGGATGATATGTTCACCACCAACATGGACAGGGCCAAGACAATCTGTGAAATGATACTGAGGGAGAGGTTGCGTTTCCCGTGGAACCTGGCAGCGGGACTCAGGGTGGAATGCATCGATGAGGAGTTCCTCCGTTTGGCCAAACGCGCTGGACTGTATCAGGTCTCTATCGGCTTTGAGAGTGGCGACCAGGATTGCCTGGATTCAATTGCCAAGGGCATTACCCTTGAGCAGAGCATGAGGGCCATGCATATGGTAAAGAAAGTCGGCCTGGAGAGCGTGGGATTCTTTATGTTGGGCCTGCCGGCCGAGAGTGAGGAGAGCATGAAGAAGACCATTGACTTCGCCGTGAAACTGATGCCGGATTTCGCCAAGGTTACCATTCTCATGCCCCTGCCAGATGCCAGGCTATTCTGGGAGTGGGAGAGGCAGGGGCTTATCAAGAGCCGGAACTGGAGGGAGTATAAGCTCCACGGGGGCGGCGCCGTTTACCAGCATCCAACGCTGGACCGTGAAAAGCTGGAGCAGTATTATGATCTCTTCTACCGGAGATTCTATCTTAACCCGAAATACCTTTTCAGAAGAGCCGGAATCGCCATTTCCAGAGGTACCTTTTTCCTTGAGCTGTACTACGGCGCCAAGACCTTTCTCCCCAGCGTGTTCGGACCACATCCCAAGCCCGCCCGCCCTTCTGCAGAGGAGCAACATGCCCGACTAACCGAGAAGGAATACCTCTAATAACATGGCTGGCTCGAAATTGACCGGCCACAGAAAGGATGTACCTTGAGATGCCTAGAATCAAGTTAGTCGCTCTGACGGTACTCTTATTGGCAATGACAATGATGATGAGTGGCTGTCTTCAACAGGTGGCTCGGACTACAGCTGAAGGTCCCACTGTAGCCCCGGAGCCAGCCCCAAGCCAGACTCCAACTCTGTCTCCTTCTTCTCAACTCCCTCGGTCCCCAGCACCCCCCACGGTGTTGGGCAAACAGGGGGCAGACCTGAGCGGATACAGCAAAGTGGAGCTGAACGATGACCAGATTGAGGTGAGCAGTGTATTCCAGGGCTACGGAGGAGGGAATCTCATCAGGGATACTGGCAGTTTCTGGCACATAGGAGTCCCGAAGGAAAGCGACCAGGCATGGGCAATCATTGACTTGAGGAGTGGGATGCAGTTGGTTGTGATTGCGGTCAGGCCCCGCTCGGACCACCTATCACACCTGTGGAAAGTAGACAACGCTACGCTTGAGGGGGGCAATGACAGCAAGGCATGGGACACTTTGGCCAAGCTCAGACTAGACCACGATGCGCTAAATGGAAGAGACTGGATATCTTTTATGCTTTCAGAGGGTGTCGGTCCATACCGGTACTACCGTCTTCTTATCAATGACCCTGATTTCATCTCCATGGCCGGGCTTGCATTGTACACTGAAGATGCCATCGCAATCGTCCCAGGGCATGAGCCTGCAGATGCTGAGACAGGGCTCCCAACCGCGTTGGGCAAGCAAGGAGGGGACCTCAGCGGATACCGCAAGGTGGAGTTGCTCCCTGGCCAGGTTGAGGTGAGCAGCAGCATGGAGAACTATGGTAAAGGCAACCTCTTGTCAGATGCTGCTGGTGCTACTTTCTGGCACGTTGGATTGCCGAAAGAAACTGACGAAGCCTGGGTGTTGGTTGACTTAAGGAGCGAGGGCACTCTGGCTGCCTTAGGCATCAGGCCACGCACAGACTATCTGACACATCTGTGGAAAGGCGGTTCTGCCGTCTTACAAGGCAGTAACAATAGAGAGGAGTGGGTCCCAGCGGTCGAACTAGTGCTGAACCAAGGGGAGCTCAACGCCGTTGACTGGATAATATTTGTACTTCCCAATGATATAGGCCCATACCGGTACTATCGTCTTCTTATCACTGACCCTGATTTTATTTCCATGGGCGGGTTTGAACTGTTCCGCAAAGACCCCTGAGCCTTCATCCCGCCCCCGATGGCGCGCCGACCAAGTGGAAGGCTGCATCTCTGTCGGCGATAATTTGGAAGGCCCTCCCAGGCAAGTCATCCTGGGGCTTTGCTTCTGCTTCCCGGCCGTTGCGTAGAATATACCCGAAGGGCTAGAATGGGCGAGGCATGACAGCCGCTGACCTGCTGGTGCGATGCCTGGAAGCCGAGGGGGTGGAATACATCTTCGGCATCCCCGGGGAGGAGACCTTGTCCCTAATGGATTCCCTCTCCCGCAGCCGGATCCGGTTCATTCTCACCCGCCACGAAGGGGGCGCGGCCTTCATGGCCAATGTCTACGGCCGCCTAACCGGAAGGCCCGCGGTCTGCCTGGCCACCCTTGGCCCTGGGGCCACCAACCTCCTTACCGGCGTGGCCGATGCCTACCTGGACCGCTCTCCCCTGGTGGCCATCACCGGTCAGGTGTCCCTTTCCCAGGTTCACAAGGAGGCCCACCAGTACATCAACCTTGTGGAGATATTCCGCCCTGCCACCAAATGGAATGCCCGCGTTGAAAACCCGGGGGTCATTCCCGAGGTGGTAAGAAAGGCATTCAAGCTGGCCCAGCAAGAGAAGCCCGGGGCCACCCACCTGGAGCTGCCCGAGGACCTGGCCGGGATGGAGGCCGAGGGAGAACCCCTTTTCCCTACCCCTATCTCCTATCCTCAGCCCAACCCCACCGTTGTGAAAGAGGCCTCCAGGCTCATTGAGCAGGCCAGTTACCCCATGGTGTTGTCCGGCCACGGAGTCATCCGCCGGGAAGCCAGCCGGGAACTGGCCACCCTGGCCCACCGCCTCAGCCTGCCTGTGGCCAACACCTTCATGGGGATGGGGACTATGGATTGCCGGGATGAGCTATCGCTGTCCACTGTGGGGCTGCACGAGAGGGACTGGGTGATGTGTGGCCTGGACCGGGCCGATGTGGTGCTGGCCGTGGGTTATGACCCTGTGGAGTATGAGCCCCGCTTTTGGAACCGTGGCCGGACCAAGAGGCTCATCCACCTGGATACCACGCCAGCAGGGGTGGATGCCCACTACAACCCTGAGGTGGAAATGGTCTCCGAGCTGAAGGATGGCCTGCTGGCCCTGGCTCAGACCTGTTCCCCCCGTCCCGAGCCAGCGGGCCAGGCCACCCTGCGGCGCTTTATCTCAGGGGAGCTAGCTCAGTACTGGACTGATGCCAGCTTTCCGGTGAAGCCCCAGCGGGTCATCGCCGACCTGCGCCGCGCCCTGGGGGAGGAGGACATCCTTGTCTCAGACGTGGGGGCCCACAAGGTGTGGGTGGCCCGCCTTTTCCCCGCCTATCGCCCCAACACCGTCGTCATCTCCAACGGCTTCGCCTCCATGGGGATTGCCATTCCCGGGGCCATGGCGGCCAAGCTGGCTTTTCCCCAGAGGAAAGTGGTGGCGGTGGTGGGGGATGGTGGCTTTATGATGACGGCAGCGGAGCTGGAGACGGCCAATCGGCTGGGGTTACCCTTTGTGGTGGTGGTCTGGGCCGATGGCGGGCTGGGGATGATCGAGTGGAAACAGATGAAGCGTTATGGCCGCTCCTTCGGTGTCTCCTTCACCAACCCCGACTTCGTCCTTCTTGCCCAGGCCCTGGGCCTGCCCGGTTTCCGCGTCACCCGGACCGAGGAGTTCCTCCCCACCCTGCTTCAGGCCCTGGAGTTGGACCGGCCCTCCATCATCGAGGTCCCCGTGGACTATCGGGAAAACATGCGCCTCACCGAGAAGCTGGGAAGGCTGGTCTGCCCTATTTAGCCCTTGACCGGGAGGCCACCTTCCCTCCTGGACGCGTCCCAGGCGAGCGGTATATAATCAAACGAAGGCTTGGGCGGTTAGCTCAGCGGTTAGAGCGCCTGCTTCACACGCAGGAGGCGGTGGCTCAAAGCTAGCGTCTACCGATTTAGCTACGAAATTGGGGCGACAAAGCAAGAGGTCTTTTGTTTTACTCCTATTAGTCTTGATGGTGGCCCTTCCGGTCTTCATCGATCGCCTCCTATGCATTATTTTGAACTTCTGCGAGAGACTCACCGTTTTGTCTCCTTGGTCAATTCCTCAATTCTTAAGAGCGCCAGCGGGGACGGCTTGAAGGTGCCTTTCTCCCAACGCCTCACTGTGATGACACTAACCCCCAACCTACGAGCCAATCCATCTTGGCTTAAACCTAGTTTGCGCCTCAATTCTCTTATCGATTCCCTATTCATGATATCATATGATAGCTCATCTGCTACCATTAGTCAAGATGAGAACGTCGCCCCAATCTGAACCACAACGCCCAGCACCGACGCAGGCGTCCGGCCCAAGACATGGATGCCGATTGCGGCCGGTATCCTCAGCATTGTTTGTGGTGCTACTGACTTACTTGTCGGAATACTATTTGCCGCCATTACCAACTACGAATGGCATGGCCTCCAACTTGTGTCAGCCATACCTGTTATTATCCTTGGGTAGTCGCCACAGCCGGTGGCATCTTTGCCATCAACAGGAGAAACGGGGGACTAGCCTTTGGCGGCGCCATTTGTGCTGCCATTTCCCCCGCATTTCTACTGGGTATCGCCGCAGTCATCCTTCTGGCACTATCAGAGAAAGAGTTCGCCAACCCTGAGGAAGATGGAAAGCTGCCTTCAGGGCCGCTGCACCCCTGGTTTGAAGATGAACTCGGGCTCTAAGGTCTGGGGCTCTCCTTCGGCATCGGCCAGGCTGGAGGTGGAGGTGCTCAAACGGGGGGGGAGAGGCTGAGGGAGCTGGTGGCTGTACGACGTACAGCCCTATGCCTTTACCCATTTCTCAACCTGGACCAAAGCAGTGTTGGTGCAGAAGGCGCCACCCGGTGATTTGGCATCCCTGGTCAGCACATTGGCGCAGCCACCGTGGTCTATGCCTTTCCCATCGGGGTCATGCCAGGCACCCTCGGGGACATTCACTACACCGGGCATTATCCTCTGGGTAACCTCAGCGGGGAGAACTGTTTGTCCTCTATCATTGTAGACTCGAACCAGGTCGCCATTACTGATGCCCCTGGCACGGGCATCGTCGGTGTTTATCTGCATGCGTTGAGGAATCAGCTCTCTGAGCCAAGGTAGGTTGTCAAACTGACTGTGGGCCCGCGCACGGTGATGGGTGGTCAGCAGTTGCAGTGGATACTTCTTCGCCAGAGGGTCGTTCCGGCCCTCCCAGGCCTCAATATATTTGGGGATGGGAGGAAGCTGAGGGTCATTCCAGTCTGCCAGCTCTTGAGAACATATTTCGATCTTCCCCGAAGGAGTGGGGAAGGGACGATTCTCCGGGTCTTCTATTTGCTCCTTAAAGGCGACATAGGGCTTATCAGTTGGAAACTTGTACAAGGCCTTCTTCCTAAGTGTCTCGTAATCAGAACCTTCTTTATCTTTGGCAAAGACCTCTCTATACCCCTCCACTATGCCTTTTAGCCATTCCTCTTCTGTCTTCTCGTTGTAGTCATTGATACCCATTGCTTTGGCTATCCCCTCTGCTATCTCCAGGTGGGACTTGGATTCATGTAAAGGTTCTGCTGATTTGTTTACGAGGCCATACCAGGGGGTGGCGCCGCCACTGGTGAAGTCATTTCTTTCAAAGTAGGTATTAACCGGCAGCAAGATGTCGGCGAACTTGGCTGTGGCTGTCATGAACTGCTCCTGAACAGCGATAAACTCCACCGCCTTAAAAGCTTCAATAGTCTTGTTGGCATTGAGAATCTGGTTTACATAGTTGGTATTTGCCAGATAGAGGAGTCTGTAATCGGCAGGGTAGCCGCCGGCCTTGCCCTTCAATACTGCGTCTGCTATCTGGCCGACATTTATCTTTGCACTGCTATTGGTGCTGGAGCCGCGCGCCTTGACCGTATTCCTGCGAGCAGGCCATCCCTCCTCAACCGGATTTCTGGGACTGCCCATCCGCCCCTTTGTGCGGGCCAGGAAAGCCATCTCCCCACCCCAGTGCTCACCTCCCCATGACCTGCCTGCGGAACTTCCCCCGCTGATTCCTATATTGCCCGTCATGGCCGACAGGGCGATGGCAGCACGGTGGTATTGCTCTCCATAGGCAGTGCGCCCGGGGGCTATGCCAGCAATCAACGCTGCCGGCTTGGTGGTGGCGTATAGCCGGGCCAGCCTTGCGGTGGTATCTGCTTTCACGCCGGTGATGGACTCCGCCCAGGCAGGTGTCTTTGGTATGCTGTCTTCAATGCCCAAAACATAGTCCCTGAATTTCTCTAAACCTACGGTATATTTATTGATAAATGTCTGGTCATGGAGGTTTTCCGTGATAATCACATAGGCCATTGCAATAAGCATGGCTGCATCAGTACAGGGGTAAATGGGTATCCATTCATCGGCGAAGGTGGCTGTGGAATCTGTATACCTTGGGTCTATGGAAATGATTCTGGCACCGGCCTCCTTGGCCCGGGCCAAATAGTATGGCGTGTTACAGCGGTGGATTGTAACTGCGGGGTCCCACCCCCACATTATTATCAACCGGGAGTTGAGAAGGTCGTCTCTGGTGCTGTTGGTCATAGCCGTTCCGTAGGTAGCACATTCGGCAAAGACGCCACCCTCATAGGACATGAAACCCCAAAGTGGAGTATAACCTCCTGCCATGCAGAGCAATCTATGCATCGGCGTCATAGTGTGGAGGACATGGATATCGGCCAGTGAACAGAAGAAAATGATGGATGCTGGGCCGTAGGTATCTCTGACCCGTATCAGTTCCTTAGCCACAGTAGAGAAGGCTTCGTCCCAGGAGATGCGCTCAAACTTCCCCTCCCCTCTGCTCCCGGCCCTCTTCATGGGGTACTTGAGGCGGTCTGGCGCATACAGACGCTGCCGGAAAGAGCGACATCTAAGGCAGGCCCGGAATTGAGGCTCTTCGCCGTCATCAGTCTCGATCCTGGTGACCACGCCGTCTTTGACGTGGACTTTGAGGAGGCAGGCTCCACCACAATGGCTATTACATGCAGTATAGATGATGCTATCATTTTGCTCTGTTTGTCTGCTATTCTCGCTCATTTCTTCCTCTCCTCAAGTGTCTTCTTCGGCAGATGTTTTGGTCTGAATATGATTGACGGCATTGTGGTTGATGAATACGCGAAACCGACGGCCTCTTGAGTATCTCCGTATTTTGCCCTCAGTTCTTCCATCGCGCCAGTGTCCAGGGCCCGCATAATGCAGGCATCTACGCAGATAGGATTCTTGTTCTGTTCCAGCCTGTCCAGACAGAAGTCACATTTCTGCATCTTGGCCCCGTTTTCGGCTCCAAACTGCGGGGCATGATAAGGGCATGCTCTGAGGCAGAGCCTGCCGGCACAGTTCATGCATCTCTTGGCTTCGGCAATGGCCTTCTCCTCAGCGTACCCTCGCCCTATCTCACTGAAACTGCGGACCCTCTCCTGCGCTGTAAGCTTAGGCATATCTTGCCGCTTTTCCTTGAGCAGGTCAGCCGGTATCTCAACCTTGATATCAGCGGCTGTGAGGGGGACATCTATGCGGCTCTCTTTCAGAACCTCTCCCTTCAGATAGCGGTCGATATAGTGTGCAGCCCTTTGGCCAGCAGCAACAGCATCAATAATCCAGGCCGTTCCTGTGACTGCATCTCCCCCGGCGAAGATGCCAGGATGGCTGGTTTCCAGAGTCTCCGGGTCTATGGCGATGGTGCCCTTCCTTGTTACCTTGATGTTTGTGCCTGCCAAGAGTGAGGCCAGGTCTGGAGATTGCCCGATGGCGAATATGATTGTGTCCACTGACAAGACATGCTCGGACCCTTCAATGGCCTTGATGTGCAGCCTCCCATCCTTGTCAAACTCCATCCGCTGCAACCTAAGGCACTCGACGCCAGTGGCATTACTGTCCTGGCAGACAATCCTGTTGAAGGTAAGCGAGGGGTAGATGACGATTCCCTCCTCTTCAGCTTCAGCAATGTCGGAGCGCATGGCCGGCATCTTTTCTCGGGACTCGAGGCATGCCACTGCCACCTCTTGTGCCCCCAGGCGAAGAGCCACGCGAGCACAATCAATGGCTACATTGCCACCTCCAAGCACTAAAACCCTTTTCCCCAGCTTTGTCTTGTTGCCCAGGTTTACGTGGCGCAGGAATGCGCTACCTACCAGGACATTGCTAGCTTCAGCGCCAGGAATGGGTAGCTTATGCCCTTTGTGGGCCCCCACTGCAATGAAGATGGCTTCGTAGCCCTGGCGAGAAAGGTCGTCCAAAGTCATGTCTTTACCTATAGCCGTGCCGGTCTTGATTTGTATCCCCAAACCTTCAAGATACCTGATGTCACGGTTTAGCACCTGTCTCGGCAGGCGATAGCGAGGAATACCGACCGCGAGCATGCCCCCTATAACAGGGAGTGCCTCAAAGATTGTAGCCTTGTAGCCCTTTCTTATGAGGTCGTAGGCCGCGGAAAGCCCTGCTGGCCCTGAGCCAATAATGGCCACACTCTGGCCTTCTGGTCTGGGAAGAGGAGGCGTCTCCTCGTCAGCTACGGCGTCATAAGCAAATCGTTTGAGGTCTCTGATGGCCAGGGACTCATCGGCTTCGCTTCTCTTGCACGCCGTTTCACACGGCCGGGAGCACACCCTGCCCAAAACGCCAACCAAAGGCAGTTTCTCCCTCATCAAATCTAAAGCTTCCTTAAACCTGCCCTTGCTAATCAAGGCGATATAGCCCGGTACATCCACATGGGCGGGGCAGGTTACCTCACACGAAGATACATCTATTTCGCCATTTCCGTTGCTGGCAGTTATGCCGCAGCGCGCGCTTTCCCGACACCTTCCCCTGTCCACTACGACTACGCCGTCAGCTTCTCTCTTGGTTATCGCTTGCGCGGGACAGACTACGGCGCAGAGAGGGTCCTTGCAATGGCAGCATGTGGTGGAAAGGTAGGCCAAGAAGGGCTGAGGGAATTTGCCTCCCTCAAACGGAATTACTCTCCGCCAATGAGCTGGCCCGGCAGGTATATCATGCCAGTCTTTACATGCTACGCAGCAGGTAAAGCACCCGATGCACCTGGTCTGGTCAAAGTAGAAACCCTTTTGCATAGTTGCTCCTTAACTCCCTTGCTCCAGGCTAGTTTCTGAGCCTTGATTGTCTCTGGCACCTCAGACTCTTCCCCAAAAACTGGCACTCCTGCAGGCCGCCGCAACAGGCCGCTCAGCCCTGGCGAGCCTCCCAAGGCAGGTGCAGTCTAGATATATCTGCCCACTGAATTGGCAATTGACTTGAGTTCTTCCATCAACCTGGCAAAATCTGATGGTGTGAGAGACTGAAGGCCATCCACCAGGGCTTCCTTCGGGTTGGGGTGAACCTCTATAAGAAGCCCATCGGCGCCGGCAGCCACAGCGGCCTTGGCTATCGCTGGAACCAGCGAGTAGTGGCCAGCGGCGTGGCTGGGGTCAACAATGACCGGCAAGTGGCTGTATCTCTTGACTACCGGTATAGAAGAAATATCCAGAGAAAAGCGAGTGCTGTCCTCAAATGTTCTGATTCCCCTCTCACAGAGAATAACCCTGTTGTTTCCCCCTGCCAGTATGTAGTCGGCCGCTGTCAGCCACTCGGTAACAGTGCACGAGAATCCACGCTTCAACACTACAGGGTACCTGCTCCTGCCAACAGCAGATAGCAGGGCAAAGTTCTGCATATTTCGAGAACCAATTTGGAGAATGTCAGCATACTTAGATACCATGCTGACATCGTGGGGGTCTACCAGTTCGGTAATCACTGGCAAACCCCACTTGTCGCTGGTCCGCGCCAGCAATTCCAGGCCTGCTTTCTCTAAGCCCTGAAAGCTGAAAGGAGAGGTACGCGGTTTGAAGGCACCACCGCGCAAAATACAGGCCCCCGACTCTTTCACTATCTTGGCTGCCTTCATGAGTTGCTCTTCATTCTCGACAGCACAAGGCCCTGCCATTACTACAACGCGCCTGCCCCCAATCTGAATACCGTCTACGGAAACCAGGCTGTCCTCCGCCTTGAATTCCCTGGAGGCAAGCTTGTAGGGCTTCATAATCCGGGTTACTTTCTCCACCCCAGGGAGCACGGCAAGAATATCTGTAGACAATTGCCCTGTACTGCTTCCCAATACGGCGACCACCGTTTTGTTAGTGCCAACGTTCAGCTGGACGTCTAGTCCCAGCGACTTGGCCTTCTGCACTACACCATCTATCTCTTCTGGGGTGGCCCCCATTCTCATTTCTACAATCATGGCGTCCTACTGTACCCCCATACGAGTCGAATTTCCCGTTTCAGTTTCTCACCAAGCTGTCCACATCCACACGTCAGCATTAGCGATAATATTACACCCAGGTTCTAGCCGTCAAGCTAATCCCTGGTCTCACAAGGAGGAAAAGCCACGTCAAAAAATCTCTGCAACTGTTTCATCGTTGTTCAGTAGCCCAGTCCCACGTTCTTGGGGACTCCACCCTCTTCCAGGGGCCGGGGCAGGCCCTTCAGGAAGGGGGCTGAAGCTCCCCCCACAGCCCCTGAGGGTGAAGGCCCGCCAGCCGGGCCCGGCGCACCTGGTTGGCCAGGGGCTCCTGGCTCCGCGCGAAGACGCGGAGGTAGCTGGGGGTATGGCCCGTCCACACCCCCTTTCTCTCCCTCTTCTCAAAGAGCACGGGCATCTCCTGCCCCAGGAACCTCTCTCTATGGGCAGCAAAGCATTCCTCCGCCAGGAGGAGCATCTTCTGGACACGGGCCTGCTGGGCCTTTTCCAGCCCCGGGGGGAGGGCCGCGGCCCTGGTACCGGGGCGGGGGGAGTAGGGGAAGACATGGATGCGTGCAAAGCCCAGCTCCCGGCACAGGGTGAGGCTCTCCTCAAATTCCCTCTCCCCTTCCGCGGGGAAGCCCACCATGATGTCGGTGGTGATGGCCAGCCCCGCCACCTCCCGGCGCAGGGCCTCCACCTTTGAGGCGAATTCAGGGAAGGTATAAGGCCTCCCCATGGCCTCCAGGACCCGGTCGCTCCCGCTCTGGAGGGGAAGGTGCAGGTGGGGGCAGAGGCGGGGGTCCTGCAGGAGGGAGAGAAGCTCCGGCCCTATCTCCTGCGGCTGGAGGGAGGAGAGGCGCACCCTGCCAATCCGGGTCTTCCTCAGGACCTGGGCCAGGAGGCCGGGAAGGGAGGTGCCGTTCCAGCGGTAGGCCCCCACCCGGGTCCCGGTGAGGACCACCTCGCGGTAGCCCTCCTCCTCCCGGGCCTTCACCTCCCGGAGGATAGCCTCAGGGGAGAGGCTTCTCTCCCGCCCCCGGATGGCGGGCACGACGCAATAGCTACAGTGCAGGTTGCATCCGTCCTGCACCTTCACCAGGGCCCGGGTCCGGTGGTGGGGATGGGGAGGGCTGCTCCCTGAGGGTGGGACTATTCCTGCCAGAAGTTCCGGGAGCCTTTCTTTCTCCTCCTGGGGCACCACCAGGTGGGCCAGCCCGGAAAGCTCCTGCGGGTCCCGTTGGGCGTAGCAGCCGGTGGCCACCACCAGGGCCTGGGGGTTCTCCCTGCGGACGCGCCGCAGGAGATGGCGGGCCTTGGCATCTGCCTCCCGGGTAACGGTGCAGGTGTTCACGATGTAGGCCCGGGCCGTCTCCCCACCCAGGACATAGCCAGATTTCTCCAGACGTCGGCAGAGCTCCTCGCCTTCCGCCTGGTTCAGCTTGCAGCCCAGGGTGATAAGGGATATCCCGGCCATCGCCCCATTATATGTTTGAGAAGGAAGGGGGACAAGCTGGCCTGCTTTTGTTAGAATCTACCCAGACTATGGCTGAGGAGCGGATCATAGGGAGAAGGCTCCTCCACTACTCCGGCCTTCCTTCCACCATGGAGGTGGCGGCCCGGGAGGCGCGGCGCGGGGGTGAGGAGGGGATGGTGGTGTGGGCCGATGAACAGCTCTCAGGCCGGGGCAGGAGGGGGCGGGGTTGGGTTTCCCCGAGAGGTGGCCTGTTCCTCTCCATCGTGCTCCGTCCCACCCTTCCCCAGCTCCCTTCCCTGCTCATGCTGGCCTCGGTGGCGCTGGTGCGGGTGCTGGAGAGGCTTTTCGGCCTCCCCGCCCGGCTCAAGTGGCCCAATGATGTCTTGATAGGAGGGAAAAAGGTCGCTGGCATCCTGGTGGAGACCTCCTTCCGGGGGGAGGTCCTGGAATACGCCGTCGTTGGCATCGGCCTCAATGTGAACCTGGACCCCGAGAGATACCCCGAGATTTCAGACACTGCCACCAGCCTTTCCCGGGAGCTGGGCCGGGGGGTGGGCCTGGGACAGACCCTGGAGGTCCTGCTGGAGGAACTGGACGGGCTATACCGGGGGCTGAGGTCGGGGAGGGAGGTGTTTGAGGAGTGGAGGGGCTATCTGGAGACCCTGGGCCAGAGGGTAAAGGTCATCGGGGTGGGGGTGGAGGAGGAGGGGGTTGCCCAGGATGTGACCCCCGATGGCCGCCTTCTCCTATTGCGAAAGGACGGCCATCGGGTGGAGGTCCCCGCCGGGGAGGTCAGACTGCTCCACCAGGGATAGTGCGCCTCTAATAGCTGAAGACCGGGATTTCCACCTGGGTCACCATGCCCGGCTTCACCAGGACCATCCTGCCCGACGAGAGCATGAGGGGCGTCAGGGGATTGTCTGGACTGAAGTCTATCCAGTAGACCCCTTCCTTCACGGTGAAGCTGGCGATGCCCGAGGCATTGGTCTTTGCCACCCCGGCATCGGGGGGGTCCAGAGGGGAGACATCGCGCCAGAGCGCCATTCCCATATTGGGGACAGGCTTGCCGTCGGTAGCGACCAGCTTTACCTGGAGAAGGGTCTGCCCTGCGGGAGAAGCGCTGACCGCCATTGGGGCGGGGGGAAACACAGCGGGGGTACCTTCCCCGCTGAGGATGCCGTTCAGGGCTATTGCGTGATAAACGAGCGCAATAATTCCGAAGCTCTCCAACGGTCCCTCGCTCATCCCCATAATCCAGAGGGCCTTCAGGACAGGGTCGTTTGAAGCCCCCACGGCCTTGTCCGCCTCCGCCCGCAGTTGGGCCTCAGTATACTGATAGTTCGACAGTAGCCCGAGTTGCTGTCTGTAGGGGTCCATGAACAGCAGGTCCGTAACCTTAGCATAGGCCTGGAGAGTGGCCAGGCTCCCGGGGAGTCCCTGCCCCCCCTGGGCCAGAGCCAGCTGGCTTTCCAGACTCTGGACCCTGGCCAGGGCAGCCTGGAGGTCGGCCCTGGCCAGGGTATAGTCGGCCGTAGTCTGTGCCAGGTCCGCCCTGGCCTTGTCTAGGCTGGCTTTTGCCGAGCCCAGCTCGGACTGCAGGTCCCTGGCCTGGGCCAAGCCCAGGCTCACGTCTCCCTCCAGCTTCTGGGCCCTGGCCTGGGCTGCGGCCAGGTCAGCCTTGGCCTTGTCGGAGTCCGCCCTGACCTGGACCAGGTCATTTCTGGCCTTGTCCCTCTCAGCGATAGCCGAGGTGTAGTCGTTCTGGAGGGACTGTACCCTGGCCTGGGCCGTGGCGAGGTCCGCCTTGGCCTTATCGGAGTCCGCCTTTGTCTGGGCCAGGTCGGCGTTGGCCTTGTCCAGGCTGGCCTTCGCCGAGACAAGCTGTGCCCCGAGGTCCGTGGCCTGGGCCTGGGCTGTGGCCAGGTCTGCCCTGGCCTTGTCGTATTCCGTTTGGGGGACTCCTCTGGAGCAGGACGTCGTCATGAGGAGCCCCAAGGCTATAGCGAGCAGAAGGAACCCGTTCCAGCCTTTCACCTTTCCCCCTTTATGAAGTTACTAGGTCCCTAAGATGACTTCTTCACCCTTTCCATGAAGGCGGTCATGATATCTATGGGCAGGGGGAAGACAATGGTGTTGGTCTTCTCCGTAGCGATGGTGGTCAGGGTCTGGAGGTAGCGGAGCTGGAGGGCCGCCGGCTCGGTGGCGATGACGTGGGCGGCATCGGCCAGCTTCTGGGCAGCCTGGTATTCGCCCTCGGCGTGGATTACCTTGCCCCGCCGCTCCCGCTCGGCCTCAGCCTGGGCGGCCATGGCCCGCTGCATCGACGGGGGCAGCTCTACATCCTTCACCTCCACCGCCGTTACCTTCATCCCCCATGGGGCGGTGTGCTCGTCGATGATCTCGCGGATGGCCAGGTTGAGCTTCTCCCGGTGGGCCAGGAGCTCGTCCAGGTCCGACTTCCCCAGGACGCTGCGGAGGGTGGTCTGGGCGATCTGGAAAGTGGCCGCACGGAAGTCCGCCACCTCAATAATGGAGGCCTCGGGGTGGATGACCCGGAAGAAGATGATGGCGTCCACCTTGAGGGTGACATTGTCTTTTGTGATGACCTCCTGGGCGGGGACATTGATGACCACCACCCGGGTATCAATCTTGCGCATGGTGTCCACAAAGGGGATGATGATGCGGATGCCGGGGGGCCGGGTCCCCACCAGCCTCCCCAGGCGGAAGACTACCCCTGCCTCATACTGCCAGACAACCCTGATGGTGGCGGGCAGGAGTACGATGAGGACGAAGAGGACGATAACACCGAAGAGTAAGAAATTATTCATGCTTACCTCCTATTTCTTCTTTCGTATAACCGAGAGCTTCAGGCCCTCCAGGCGCTGGATGATGACCTCCTCTCTCTCTTGAATGGGCCCCTCCAGGCTGACGGCCTCCCACAGCTCGCCGTGGGCCAGGACAGTGCCCCCGGGGTTAAGGGGGGTCTTGGCCACCGCTGTAATGCCGGCCATGCCCTCCCTCCCTGTCTGCTGAGGTTGGCGGTGGGTGCGCACTACCGCGGAGATGGCGAAGAAGAAGAACGCCCCCAGACCCAGGGCCATCCCCACCACCAGCCAGCGGTTGACGGTGAAGGCAGTTCCGCTAAAGAGCAGAAAGGAGCCCATCAGCATGGAAGTTACACCTCCTGCGGCCAGAAGGCCGTGACTGGGGACAAAGGCCTCCGCCACCAGCATAGCGAAGGCCAGGAACATAAGCAATACCCCTGTCCAGGAGGCCCCCAGTATCCCCAGGGAGTATAGGGAGAGGAACAGGGCAATCCCACCCACCACCCCCGGGAGGATGGCCCCAGGGTTGGAGAACTCCACCGCTATCCCCAGGAGGGCCAGGGAAAGGAGGATATAGGCAATATTGGGGTCGCTGATAGCGTGGAGGAAGCGCTCGGCAAAGGTCATGGGGACTCGGTTTACTTCCGCCCCACGGGTGTGTAGGGTGGTCGTTGCATAGCCACTGAGGGTTATCTGGCGCCCCTCCAGCCTGTCCAGGAGTTCAGAGAGGTTTTCCGCCCGCAGGTCAATGAGGTTCAGTTCCAGGGCCTCATTGTCAGTCTTGGCCAGGCTCTGGCGCACCATGTCTTCCGCCGCTTCCACATTCCTCCGGCGCTCCTGGGCGATGCTGCGGATGGTGGAAGCCAGGGCGTTGACAAGCTTCTCCTCCTGGGGCTGGGGGAGCTCATCGGCACCGCCTATGGTAACCGGGTGGGCGGCGCCGATGAAGGTCCCCGGGGCCATGGCGGCGACGTGGCCGGCCAGGGTGATAAAGGCCCCCGCCGACCCCGCCCAGGCCCCGGCAGGGGAGACATAGACAACTACCGGCACCGTGCTGTTGAGGATGGCCTCTACGATGACCTGTGTGGTGGTGGTCAGCCCGCCGGGGGTGTCCAGCTCAATTACCAGGGCCTGGGCCCCGTCCTGGGCATGGTCTATCCCTCGCTGGATATAGTCGGCCACCACGGGGACGATGGAGCCATTCACCTTTATCACATCTACCCGGGGAGGGGCCCCCTCGGCCTCCAGGGGCAAAAGGAAGGCCACCGCTAGCAGAAAGAAAGCCAGGTAAAGTCTTCTCATGCCTGTGCCTATTATATGGCACAGTATGCCGGAGTGCCAGCCTCAAGAGTTAAATTCATCACCGGGTTCCGGTTGAAGGGGCGGTGGTCTCGGAGTAGAATATTCCGAGCATGGAAAGGTGTAAGGGGATGCGGGACCTCCTCCCGCAGGATATGGAAAAGTTCCGCCGCCTGGAGGGGGTCTTCCGGGATGTCTGCCGGCGCTGGGGCTACGGGGAGGTGAGGACCCCGGTCCTGGAATACCTCCATCTCTTCACCACAGCAGGGACCCTCACCCCGGGGATGCTCTCCCGGGTCTATTCCTTTCTGGACTGGGATGGCTGGAGCGGGGAGAGGGTGGTCCTCCGCCCCGATGGCACCATCCCCACGGCCCGCCTTTTCCTCTCCGAAGTAGGAAAGGACCCGGCCCGCCTTTTCTATGTGGAGAATGTGTTTTCCTTTGAGGAGACGGGCCGGGA
Organism: Chloroflexota bacterium; assembly: GCA_018825785.1. NCBI lineage: Bacteria > Bacillati > Chloroflexota > Chloroflexota bacterium. Next base: position 102,697 of record JAHKAY010000006.1, read on the forward strand.
GGCGAGGGAAAGGTGGCAGTGTGGGGTGGAGTTCATCGGCGGGCCGTCCCCCCAGGCGGAAGGGGAACTGGTCTCCCTGGCCCTGGAGGTGCTGGTGAGGCTGGGGTTTTCGGCCACGGTGAAGCTGACTCACCAGGGGTTTCTCAAGGCCCTCCTGGGGGAGGTGGGGGAGGACCTCTTTCCCCGCCTCCTGGAAGGGGAGGGTCTCTCCACTTTACAGCCCTCCCGTCCGGAGATGGAGAGGGCTATGCCCCTCCTCTTCGGCACGAAGGGCACGGGTCCGGGATACCTGAAAAACCTGAAGGCTCTTCTCCTGCCCTCCTTTCCCTCCTTGAGGGAGAGCCTGGAGGACTTCTCCCGCGTGGCCCAGCTCCTCTCGGGGGCGGGGATTGCATACGAGATAGATATGGGGAATGGAAAGGGCTTTGAATACTATACCGGGGTGGTCTTTCAGTTCTACATCGGCGGGGAGCGGGTGGGGGGAGGGGGGAGGTACAATAATCTCCTCCCCCTGCTGGGGAGGAAAGACATCCCCGCTGCCGGCTTAGCCCTCTATCTGGAGCCCCTGCTGGCCAGGATGGAAGTCTCCCTCCCCCGCCCCTCGGTGCTGGTGGTGAGGTCTCCCACCCCCCGGGGGCAGGGGAGGGCCTTTGCCCTGGCCCGGGAGCTACGGGCCTCGGGCTACAGGGTGGAGATGGAATGCTCCGCCTCCCCGCCCCACTTCCTTATTGAGGTGGGGAATGGCTTTACCGTGGCCGGACCCTCGGGGGAGGTGGTCCGGCTGCCCTCGCTGAAGAGACTTCTCGCTTTCCTGGAGGAGATGGGTGCCGTTAAAGCTGGCCCTGCCTAAAGGGAGGCTTCAGCCCCTGCTATCTTCCTGGCTTGGGGGCTGGGGTCTGGAGGGGTATGAGGCCACTTCCCGTTCCTATCGCCCCTCTTCCCGCCTCCACCCCCAGCTTCAGCTCAAGGTCTTCCAGGAGAGGGATATACCTATCCAGGTGGCGGTGGGGAACTATGACCTGGGAATCTGTGGCCGGGACTGGGTGGAGGAACTGCTGGTCCGCTACCCCCAGAGCCCCCTGGTCCGGGTCCGGGAGGTGGGCTCCGGCGGGGGGGGGCTCTATCTGGCCAGTTCTATTTTCTCCCCCCTTTCCTCGGCCTCGGAGATGGCGGGACACCCGGGCCCCCTGCGCCTGGTCAGCGAATACCCCAATCTGGCCGAAGCGGTGGCCCTCCGGCTCCGCCTCCGGCGCTTTCAGGTCTTTCCCCTGTGGGGGGCGGCGGAGGTCTATCCGCCGGAGACGGCAGACCTGGTGGTCATGGCCTCGGCCTCGGAGGACGACCTGAGGGATAGGGGCCTGTGTCCCCTGCTGCCCCTCCTCCCCGCCTCCACCTGCCTCATCGCCTACCGCCCTAGCTGGGAGGGGAAGGACCTGGGGGAGGTCCTGGCCGGTTTCCCCCCTGCTCTCCAGGAAGGGGCCCTCAAGAGTGGGGGGGCTTCCACGGCAGCAGGGGCAGCCTTCCCTCCCGGCCTGGCAGTCCTGGCCCTCCCCGATGGCCACCAGCAGCCCCCCACCCTGGAGTTGCTGCGCCGGGCGGGCCTCCCTGCGGATAGCTACTCCCAGGGGGAGAGGCGCTTCCTCTGGGAGGGGGTGGCGGTGAAGGTGCTGCGTCCCCAGGATATGCCCATCCAGGTGGCCAACGGCAATCTGGACCTGGCCATCACCGGCCAGGACTGGCTCCGGGACCACCTCTGCCGCTTCCCGGGGAGCCCGGTAAAGGAGTACCTTGCCCTGGGCTTCGGCCAGGTGAAGGTGGTGGCGGTGGTGGGGCCCCAGACCGAGGCAAGCAGTCCCGAAGAACTGCGGGGGGCCTTCCCGGTGCTGAGGGTGGCCTCGGAGTATGTGAACCTGGCCGATAGATATGCCACGGATAAGCACCTCGGCCCCTACCGGATTATCCCCACCTGGGGTGCCAGCGAGGCCTTCTTGCCCGAGGATGCCGACCTGTTGATAGAAAACACCCAGACCGGCCGCACCCTGGCCCGCCACGGGTTGAAGATTATTGATACCCTGCTTGAGTCCTCCGCCTGCCTTATCGGCCCCAGAGAGCTCCCCCCGAAAAAGCGGGTAAGGGTGGAGGCCCTGGTGGAGGCCTTCCGCCGGGGGGCGGGGGGATAGATGCCTTCCCTGGCCCTCCACCTGGGGGTGGCCCTGGAGGCGGCCCCTGCCCTGGGGTGGACGGAGGAGGAGTTGGCCAGCTATCTCCTGGGCTCTACCCTCCCCGACATCAGCCTCTTCCTGCCCCTGGAGCGGGAGGAGACCCATTTTGTCAGCCTTTCTTCCCTGCCCGGGGAGGGGGAGATGGAGGGGGGCCTGCTGAGAGCTTTCGGTCCCGTCGGTGGCCTGGAAAGGGCACTGGAGGCGGGCTACCTCTGCCACCTGGAGATGGACCTGCTGTGGGTAAGGGAGATTTTTCACCCCCTTTTTGGGCCCCGCTCCCCCCTCCGGGAGGACCCCCTGGCCCACGTGAAGGACCGGGCCCTTCAATATGAGCTGGACCGCCGGCAGAGGGAGGAACGGGCCACCATGGACCGGGTGCGCCAGCTCCTCGCCCTGACGCCACCTGTGAACGCCCCGCCCTTTTTGGGGGGGGACAGCCTGGAGGCCTGGCAGGGGTTTATCCTCAAGGCCACGGCCAGCCAGCGGGGCTGGGCCCGCTTCTCCGGCTTCGCCCAGCGCTACTTGGTCCAGAGGGGCAGGGTGGGCTCCCGGGAACTGAAGGAGTTCCTGGCCTCTCTCCCCGCCTCCGCGGACGCTCTCATAGCCTATGTGGGCGAGGCAAACCTCCAGGCCTTCAGGGAGAGGGCAGTGGCCTGTTCGGTAGAAGCCGTGCGGGTATATCTCCAGTGAAGATACTGAGCAGCCAGCAGGCGCGGGCCCTTCTGGAACGGCCGCCCCTGGAAGGCTACAGGCTTCCCCCCCAGGTGAGGGCAAGGATTAAGAAGGCCTTTGGCCACAGCCTCCAGCCCCGGGGGGTGGTGGAGCGGATAATAGACGGGGTGAGGAAGCGGGGCGATGAGGCCCTGCTGGACTTCACCCGCCTTCTGGACGGGGTGGAGCTCCCTTCTCTGGAGGTCCCCCGAGAAGAATGGGAAAGGGCCGTGGAGGGCCTTCCTGCCCCCCTCCTCTCGGCCCTGAAGATGGCGGCGAAGAGAATAGAGGCCTACCACCGCTGTTTCCGTCCCCTCTACCCCATCTCCACTGGGGGTGGGATGGGCTACCGGGTGAGGCCCCTCAAGAGGGTGGGCCTGTATATTCCAGGGGGTATGGCTGCCTATCCCTCTACTGTCTTGATGTCTGCCATCCCGGCCCGGGTGGCGGGGGTGGGGGAGGTGCTGGTGGTTTCCCCGCCCCAGAAGGACGGTTCCCTTCCTGCCCCGGTGCTGGCGGCCTGCTCCCTGGCGGGGGTGAATCGCGTCTTCAGGGTGGGGGGGGCCCAGGCTGTCGCCGCCCTGGCCCTGGGCACCGGGACAGTACCCCGGGTGGACAAGATCTGCGGGCCGGGGGGGCTCTTCGTCCAGCTGGCCAAGAAGCTGGTCTATGGCCTGGTGGATATTGACGGCCTCTACGGCCCCACCGAGGCCGTGCTCCTGGCCGATGAGAGGGCCGCCCCCAGGGCCATCGCCCGGGAGCTCCTGGCCCAGGCAGAACATGACCCCCTGGCCCGGGCCCTCTTCCTTACCTCCTCCCGGAGGCTGGCCCGGGAGGTCTCTCTGGAGGTGGAAGGGAGGCTCCCGGGGCTGGAGAGGAGTGAGATAGTGCGCCAGGCCCTGGACAGGGGCGGGGGCATCGTCCTGGTGAAGGGCTTGGAGGAGGGCATAGGGCTTATCAATGCCTTTGCCCCGGAGCATGTGGCCCTCTTCCTGGAGGAGCCCTGGCCCTGGGTGGAGAAGATAGAGAATGCCGGGGGGATTTTCCTGGGGGCGGTGGGTGCCCTGGGGGACTACATGGCCGGGCCCAGCCACGTCCTGCCCACCGGGGGGACAGCCCGGTTTGCCTCCCCCCTGGGGGTGGGGGACTTCCTCAAGCTGACCTCGGTGGTGGCCCTGGAGGAAAAGGAAAGGAAAAGGCTCTCCCGCCGGGCAGCGGTCATCGCCCGGGCCGAGGGCCTCACCGCCCATGCTGAAGCCATGGAGGAAGATTGAAACCGGAAGAGCTGGTCTGCCGCCGTTTTCAGGCCCTCCGGGTCTACGACCCCACCCGCTCGGTGGAGGCCCTGGCGGAGGAGGTGGGGGTGGCGGTGGCAGGCGTGGTGAAGCTGGACGGCAACGAGAACCCCTACGGCCCCTCCCCCCGGGTGAAGAGGGCCCTGGCCCGCTATCCCTACTTCCATGTCTACCCCGACCCCTACCAGAAGGCCCTCAGAAGGGGCCTCGCCGGCTATGCGGGCGTGGGGGAGGAGTCCATTGTGGCCGGGGCGGGCAGCGACGAGCTCATTGACCTCATCCTGAGGCTCTTTCTGGACCCGGGGGATAGGGTGATGAACCTGCCCCCCACCTTTGGTATGTATCCCTTCAGCACCCTGGTCTGCGGGGGGGAGGTGGTGGAGGTCCCCCGCGATGAGGACTTCCACATAGACCTTGAGGGGGCAAAGAAGGCCATCGGCCCCAGGACCAAGGTGGTCTTCATTGCCTCCCCCAACAATCCCACCGGCGACATCTCCGACAGAAAAACTGTCCAGGCCCTCCTGGAGACGGGGATAATCGTGGTGGTTGATGAGGCCTATTATGAGTTCTGCGGGGAAACGGTGATGCCCCTGGTCTCTAAATATGACAACCTGATTGTCCTGCGCACCTTCAGCAAGTGGGCGGGGCTGGCGGGGCTGAGGCTGGGCTACGGGGTCTTTTCCCCCAGCATCGCCGAATATATCATGAAGATGAAGCCCCCCTACAATATCAATGCCGCTGCCCAGGTGGCCGCCCTGGCATCGCTGAAGGACCTGGAATATCTGAGGGGGAGGGTGGAGGCCATACTGAAGGAAAGGGAGAGGCTCTTCCTTGAGCTTTCCCGCCTCATCTATATGCGCCCCTACCCCTCCCGGGCCAACTTCATCCTGTGCCGGGTGATAGGCGGCAGGGCAAAATACCTGTGGCAGGGGCTGAGACAGCAGGGGGTGTTTGTGCGCTATTTTGATACCCCCAGGCTGAGGAGCTTTGTCCGCATCAGCGTGGGCAGGCCGGAAGACACCGATGCCCTGTTGGCGGCTATTAAGGAGGTGGTCCATGGCTAGGTCGGCCAGGGTGTCACGGGAGACCGGGGAGACAGTGGTGAAGGTGGAGCTGGACCTGGACGGGAGGGGGCAGGGGGAAGTCCAGACCGGCCTCCCCTTCTTTGACCATATGCTCCAGCAGTTGGCCACTCATGGCCTCTTTGACCTCAAGGTGTCGGCCACCGGCCAGGACCAGCACCACAAGGCAGAGGATGTGGCCATCGCCCTGGGCCGTGCCCTCCACCAGGCCCTGGGGGAGAAGGGGGGCATCGCCCGTATGGGCCACGCCCTCGTCCCTATGGATGAGGCCCTGGCCCAGGTGGCGGTGGACCTGGGGGGCAGGGGATATTCCCAGATTGACGCCCCTATCGGAGACGCGGAGGGGATAAAAGGTGACCTGATAGCCCACTTCCTGGAAAGCCTGGCCCGGGAGGGGCGCTTCAACCTCCATGCCCAGGTGCGGGGCCAAAACGACCACCACAAGGCCGAGGCCCTCTTCAAGGCCCTGGCCCGTGCCCTCGCCTCCGCCACCCGCATAGAAAAGCGCCGCCTCGGTCGGCCTCCCAGCACCAAGGGCGTAATAGGCTAGGACCCCGAAGAATTTGCTTCGCTCGGTTTTTCCCCGTGCGTGGGGCAGCTTATTCTTGGGTTCTTGTGCTACAATTGGACGATGGGAGGCAGGGCTGTGCTAAGAAGGTTTCGGGTAATCCTGGAGCCCAATGAACTGGGCGGATATACGGTTGCTGCCCCATTGCTTCCTGGATGCATCAGCGAGGGCGACACCAGGGAAGAAGCCCTGGCAAACATCAAGGAAGCTATAGAACTCTACCTGGAAAGCCTTGAAGCGGATGGGGAGCCCATCCCTGCGGAAGAAGCTGTTGAGGAAGCGGTCGTAGAGGTCACTGTGTGAGGCTTCCCCGGGTTAGCGGGAAGCAGGCCGAGGGGGCACTCCTGCGAGCGGGTTTCGTGATACATCGTATTAGCGGAAGTCATCATATCCTCAAGCACCCTGAAACAGGTCGGAGGGTGACAATACCTTTTCACCGACGAGAGCTTGCCCCCAAGACATTACGCTCCGTCTTGAAGCAAGCGGCCATCAGTGCCGACACGTTTGCCGAACTTCTCTAAGGCACCCCCCTTTGTTCCCTCTTGCGGGACATGGTGTTATTATCTTCTGGCATGAGCATTGCCGAGAACCTGGCCCGGGTCCGGGAGCGGCTAGACCGGGCCTGCCAGAGGGCAGGCCGGCTTCCCGAGGAGATAACCCTGGTGGCGGTCGCCAAGGGGGTGGGGCCGGAGAAGATACTGGAGGCCCACTCCCTGGGTATAAGGCATTTCGGCGAGAACCGGGTCCAGGAGGTCCAGGGGAAGATATCCGGCCTCAAGCACCTTGACATAACCTGGCGCATGGTGGGCCATCTCCAGACCAACAAGGCGAAGCTGGCCCTGGAGCTCTTTCATACTGTGGACAGCGTGGACTCCCTCCTCCTGGCCCAGGCCCTCAGCCGGAGGGCCCTGGCTCCCCTCCCCATCATGCTGGAGGTCAATGTCTCCGGGGAGGCCACCAAGTTCGGCTTTCTACCTGAGGCCCTCCCCCTGGCCCTGGAGGAGATTGCCCGCCTTCCCAACCTGGAGGTGAGGGGCCTGATGACGGTGGCCCCCCTGGTGAAGGACCCCCAGGAGGTCCGGCCTGTCTTCTCCCGGCTGCGGGGGATGGCCCAGGCCCTGGGGCTCAAAGAGCTCTCCATGGGGATGAGCGACGACTTTGAGGTAGCCATAGAGGAGGGGGCCACCCAGGTCCGCCTGGGCCGGGCCATCTTCGGCCCAATGGCATGGTGATATAATACTCCGCAACTAGGGGGTGAAGATGAAGATTGCTTTTCTAGGTTGTGGGGCAATGGGGGAGGCGATGATCTCTCAGGCCCTGGCTAAAGGCGTGGCCAGGCCCCGGGAGATTAGCGTCTTCGACACCAACCCCCTCCGCCCTAAAGAGCTCAAGAAGACCTATGGCCTGACGGCCAGCGAAAGCAACCCCCAGGCGGTGAAGGGGGTGGGGCTGGTCGTCCTGGCCGTTCTCCCCCAGAACTTGCCCTCCCTTGTGGAGGAGTTGAAGGGGAAGCTGGAGGAGGACCAGCTGGTCCTCTCCATCGTGGCCCGGGCCTCGCTGGCCACCCTTTCGGGGGGGCTGGGGCACCAGGCGTTGGTCCGGGTTATGCCCAACATTGCGGTGCGGGTAGGGGAGGCCATGAGCCTCTGGACCGCCACCCCCCAGGTTACCCCCGCCCAGAAATTAAGGGCCCGGCGCTTTCTCCAGGCCCTGGGCAAAGAGCTCTTTACGGCTGAGGAAAGGTACCTGGACATGGCCACCGCCCTTTCCGGCAGTGGCCCGGCCTATGTCTTTCTATTTCTGGAGGCCCTGGTGGATGCCGGTGTCCACATCGGGCTCCCCCGGGAGCTCTCCCATGAGCTGGCCCTCCAGACCCTCCTGGGGTCGGCCCGCATGGCCCAGGCGCTGGAAAAGCACCCCGCCGAGCTCAGGAACCTGGTCACCTCCCCCGGGGGCACCACCGCCGAGGCCCTCCTCCGGCTGGAGGAGGGGGGTTTCCGCGGGCTGGTGAACCGGGCCGTCCTGGCCGCCTACGAGAAGATAAAGGCCCTGGGCAAGTCCTAGGCTGGGCTATCGTTGTCTCCTTTTCTATGATAAAATAAACCCTCTGGATGAGGGTTATCGCGGGAGAGGCCAAGGGGAAACCCCTGAAGGCACCTAAGGCCATCCGTCCCACCACGGACCTGGTAAAAGGGGCTATTTTCTCCATGCTGGAGGCCCTGGGTGGGGGGTGGGAGCGGGTCCTGGACCTCTACTCCGGCAGCGGTGCCCTGGGGATTGAGGCCCTCTCCCGGGGGGCGGAGTGGGCCGACTTTGTGGAGAGGGAGCCCAGGAACTGTTCCGTCATAAAGGATAACCTGGAGAAGACGGGGTTCAAGGAGCGTTCTCATGTCTATTGTTGCTCGGTGAAGCGGGCCCTGGAATTTCTGGAAGGGGACTATGACCTGGTGCTGATGGACCCCCCATATGCCATGCCTGGCCTGGAGGGGCTGGTGGGGGAGGTGGCACTCTTCCCCCGCCTCAAGAAGGGGTCTTTCCTGGTTGTGTCCCACTCCTCCCGCACCCCCCTGCCCCCCCAGTTTGGTGGGCTGGCGAGATTAAAGGAGCGCCAGCATGGAGATACCACCATCTCCATCTATCAAAAGGGGGCCCCATGACCGTCGCGGTCTACCCGGGGAGCTTTGACCCGGTGACCAACGGCCATCTGGACATCGCCAGCCGGGCAGCCGGGCTCTTTGACCGCCTTATCCTGGCCGTCTATGAGACCCCGCCCAAGGCCGTCCTTTTCTCTCTCCAGGAGAGGCTGGACATGCTGCGCCGGGCCTGTTCCTCTTTACCTGAGGTGCAGGTGGTGGCCTTCAGCGGGCTCATCATTGACTACTGCCGCCGGGCGGGGGCCAAGGTCATCGTCCGGGGGCTGAGGATGACCTCCGACTTTGAGCGGGAGTTTGAGATGGCCCTCATGAACAAGAACCTGGCCCCGGAGATTGAGGTGGTCTGCCTTATGGCCCGAACCGAGTACCAGTTCCTGAGCTCCAGCCTGGTCAAGGAAGTAGCCGGCCTGGGGGGCTCCATCGAGAGCCTGGTCCCGCCCCACGTGGCTTCAGCCCTCCAGGCTAAGCTTCCCCGGCTGAAGGAAATTCAAACAGGCCAAAAAGGAGGTTAAAGCATGGCGTACAAGATTACCGAGGATTGCATAAACTGCGGCGCCTGTGAGCCGGAATGCCCCAACTCGGCTATCACCGAGGGGGACCCTGTCTATGTGATTGACCCCAATAAGTGCACGGAGTGCATAGGGCACTTTGAAAGCTCACGCTGCGCCGCCGTCTGCCCTGTGGATTGCTGTGTCCCCGACCCCGCCCACAAGGAGACCAAGGAGCAGCTCTTGGCCAGGTTCAAGAAGCTCAACCCCGAGAAGACCCCCAAGCTCTTTAGCTGAAGGGCCGGAGCCCTTCCTCCTCTCAGGCCCTTGAGAAAGGGGCCTTCCTCCTTTTTTTAGGAAAGGAAGCGGTAGAGGAACTGGAGGAGGAGGATGGCGATGAGGGGGGTGATGTCCAGCATGCCGACCCGGGGGACAACCCGCCTCAGGGGGGCCAGGATGGGTTCGGTGATGGTATTGAGAAAGCTTGTTATGGGGTTGGTGGCGGGTAAGGGGAACCAGGAGAGCAGGGCCCTGGCGATGATGGCGAAGGTAAGCACCTGAACCAGATAGCGCAGGTAGGTGTAGAAGAGTTCCAATCTATATCCAGCCGTAGCGCAAGATGGTGATAAGGGCTGATGTGCCTTCAGACATGAGTCTATTTTAGTTCCTTCTGCCCCTATGTCAAGTGGAGACCGGATATGGGATATAATTGAGAAGATATGGAGGAAAGGACCAAAGCCTGGAGGCAGGCCCTGGAGAAGGCGCGGGGGGAGCTTCCGAAGCACAGCCCCTATGTCCTGGGGGCCAAAAGCGGGTGCGACTTCAGGGAAGGGGAGTTCCTTCTTCCCTTCTTCCACAGGAGATACCGCATCTCTTTCCCCAAGGGTGAGGCAAGGGAGGAAGGAGGGGGAGAGCCCGCTATCTGGCTCAGAATCCTTTTCCTCCATTACCTCCTCACCGCCGATGGCACCCCTGTGGCCGATGCCTGGATTGCCTACCGCCATCTGCCCGGGGCGGAGCTCTTTGAGGGCCGTTTCGTGAACATGGCCATAAGGCCCCTGGTCCAGGCTTTTGGCCAGGACCTGGAGGGCTTTAAGCGGGCCGCCGAGGCCCTGGGGGGGGTGCCCATGAGCCGGACCGGGGATGCCGCCTTTTACTTCCTGGCCCTCCCTCATCTCCCAATGGCCTGCGTCCTCTACCTGGGGGATGAAGAGGTCTCCCCCTCGGTAAGTACCCTCTTTGATGCCAGCGCGCCCCATTATCTCCCCACCGAGGACCTTTCCTTGCTGGGGAGCTACCTCTCTCAGGCCCTCAGGAGCCACAGGCAATGCTCTCCCTGATTATCCCTACCTATAACGAGAGGGGGAACATTCGTCCCCTCTGGGAGGGCCTTTGCCGGCACCTGGAGGACTTTGAGGCCATCTTTGTGGATGACAATAGCCCCGATGGCACCGCCCGGGAGATAGAAGGCCTCCAGGACCCCAGGGCCAGGCTCCTTTCCCGGCCCCGGAAGCTGGGGCTGGGCTCGGCGGTGGTAGCGGGCCTGGACCTGGCCCGGGGGGAATATATCGGCATGATGGACGCCGACCTCTCCCACCGCCCCGAGGATGTGGCCAGGCTCTACCGGGCGGCCAGAGAGGCGGATATTACCATCGGCTCCCGCTATGTCCCTGGGGGGAGGATTGTGGGCTGGCCCCCGAGGAGGAAGATTATCAGCCGGGGGGCCACCCTCCTGGCCCGGCTCCTCTTATGGATGAGGGTGAAAGACCCCCTCTCGGGCCTGGCCATCTACCGGCGGGGGGTCCTGGAAGGCCTCCGGGGCAGGCTTTCCCCCCGGGGCTACAAGCTCTTGCTGGAGGTGCTGGCCAGGGACCGGAGAAGCCGGGTCCAGGAGGTGCCCATAACCTTCGTGGAGAGGGCCCACGGCCAGTCCAAGCTGGACCAGGGGGAGTTCACGGCCTTTCTCCGCCTCCTCTGGGAGCTAAGGGGCCGCGGGTCCTGAATCGTTGCCTGAGCGGATGGCACCCCGCAGCTCCCGGGCGAGCTCCCGCTTCAGCTCTTCGGTGACCAGTCTCTGCTTGAGAATCTGCCAGACCACTGGACAGTGCTCACGGGGAACGCCCGCTATTTGATGGAAGGCCTCGTCGATTCTCCTCCTGTTGGCATGGGTCACCACAATGCCCGCCTCGGCAAGGACGTCCTTCATTTGACGGAAATAGCAGGACATCAGGCCCGGGCTCCCCACCACAGCTCCCAGACCTTTCCGAGACATGACACCCCAGGCAAGCTAGCTGGAAACATGGTGACTATTCCGGACTGAGGTGGAGTCCCTCTTTGGCGGGGTCAATGCCAAATACGCTATCAAGCCTAGATTGGGCGGAGAGAAATCATTCGCCAATGTAGGCGATGTCTACGCAAGTTCCTTTCACAATAAACAACCCCGAAGATTCAATATTGATTACGACCTCATCATCTGAAAGAGCCGAGCCTTTTAGTGCAAATATGGGCTTAGTCACTTCTTGTATCTTCGCCACAACGACATACTCACCATATGATTTCTGCATAAAAAGTTTATCCAAAATCTGCCTACCACATTCAAGCTCCAATACGCAATAAAAGCCACTTGCGTAGTCCCAGATGCTAAAGCGAATAAAGGTTATTCCATCGCGATTGAACACATCATCAAGATAAGAATCCCCTCTAAACAAAGTTGGTTTGCCTGTAATCAATCGTTCCTGTGCTTGTAGTGTGTAAGTCAAATTTTCTCCCCAGTCAGTTGTTGCTTGGTATTTGTCTGCAAGCTCTTTGGCAATCTCATTGCCCTTCGTTACTTTTTCCTGCCTAGCTGTATCCACTTTGGAAGAGCCACAGCCAGCCAGAGGAACCAGAACGATTAGCAACATCAAGATGACTGTAAATCGTTTCATGTCTCACCTGCCTTTCTCTTCTTGATTCTTGCCTGGCTTCATACCAGACCTTGCTGAACGCCTTGAGAGCGGGAAGTCCGCCGGCGTTTGCTATCTCAGGCCATATAGAGGTGTTCACTCAAACCGCCCCGTTTCAAAATTGTATGGAGGATAGGGAGTCGGTGACCGACCCGTTACTGGATACTGCTCTGGCATGTATAGGGGATATGGAGTGGGAGACATTCCCGATTGCGGTATAAGGTCATAGAGACCCGTCTCAGGGTTATACGGCCCCCGCTGGAATGGGGGATAGGGGGTGGGGGTAGGATTCCGAGTAGTGAGCGAGGATGCAAACTTACTGTAGACGAGTATGCCCAAAGTTACTGCCAGGATGATGCCGACAGCCAGTGCCAGGGCTACCCAGATGTCATGCCGTCTTAGCTCCTCCACCACTGCCCCAGGATGCCCCACAAGGGCTACCGCAAGCAAGAACAGCACTGCGGCAGCGATATCAATGAATAGCCACAGGTCACGCGACAAGTTAACTGGTGCCAGTGGATTATAAAGGACAGCTACGAAGGCGAATACGCCCACAGCCCAGATATGCCCCAAGCGAAGTCCCAGGATGGCTACAAGCACAGCAGCGAAGCTAACTACCCACCTCAGGAGGGTGTAATATGAATACTCCCTATCCCCCAATGCCCCCAAGAGCATGACAGCAGCCCCGACACCAAACAGGGACAACAAGAGCCTTTGCTGGCGTTCCACATCACACCTCCTTTCCCTCGGCGGGGACCTCTCCTTTTTTGCTTCACCCCAAGGGGGGCCTTGCCCATTTTCGTTCAAAGACGAAAGGCTCGGTCAATTTCCGTCTTGGGATGAGCTTAGCCTCCCCACCACAGCTCCCAGCGCAGTCTCAGCAGCACTCTCAGCATCTTGAGGATGGTGCCGGGGATGCGCACCTTGGACTCCAGGTCCTCGTGCCATTCCACCGGGACTTCCTTGACGCGGTAGCCCTTTTTCTCCGCCCGGAGGAGGAGCTCGGTGTCAAAGGACCAGCCCGGGTCCTTCACCCTGGGCAGGACATCCCGGGCCACCTCCGCCTTCATGGCCTTGAACCCGCACTGGGCGTCCTGGACCTTCGACCTGAAGAGTGCCCTGAAAAGCAGGTTGTATCCCCAGGAGTAGAGGCGGCGGCTGAAGGTGCGCCGTATCCGGGAACCGGCCAGGTAGCGGGAGCCGATGGCAATGTCGTAGCCTTCATCCAGGGCCTGGAGGAGCTGGGGGAAGGCCTCCAGGCCCGTGGCCAGGTCTACATCCATGTAACTGAGTATGCCGGCCTGGCCCTGGAGGAAGGCCTGCTTCAGGGCCCTCCCCCTCCCCTTCACCGGCAGGTGGATGAAGGCCACCTCCGGGTATCCCCTGGAGAGCTGGGCGGCAATCTGGAGGGTGGCATCGGTTGAGCCGTTATCGGCGATAAGGATGCGCCAGGGCCTATCAGCCAGGTGTTCCTTCAGGAAGGAGTGGAGGACCCGGATACACCGGGGGAGGTCTATCTCCTCGTTATAGACCGGGATGACCACCTCCACGCTGTTCTTGCTCTTGCTGTCCAGCTTCTCCACCCTGGGGCCAAAATAGCACCCCTCCTATGCGGTGTCAAGGCTAGTGCTTAGTTGTAATAATTCCCGTCACATAAGTGAGCAGCGACCCTTCGCTTCGCTCAGGGTGACAAGTAGGTCTGTCGGGGTGACAACATAGGTGTGTCATTCTGAGCATAGCGAAGAATCTAGTTTCGCTGATTTCCGCAAGCAAGCACTAGGCTATTGCCCCAGCCTATATCTTGCCCAGGAGCATCAATAGCCCTATCAGGATAAACGCCCCCGCGGCACCTTTGTGGAGATAGCTGGCGGGCACCACTCTTGTCACTGCCTCGCCGAAGAGCACGGCCAAGAGGGTTATAAGCACCAGGGCCGAGGTGGCCCCCAGGAAGACGGGCAGGGGCTTGCCGGTCCTGGCAGCCAGCCCGAGGGTGGCCAGTTGGGTCTTGTCGCCCAGCTCAGCCAGGAAGAGCGTACCGAAGGCAGTGATGATGAGTTTCCAGTCCATTGTCCTCCCCCGTGTTCTTTCTTAAGAGCTCCCGTATTGTATGGCCTGGTGGGATGGCGGGCAATGGCTTCGGCTTTGCTTGACGCTAGGGGCGATAGCTGATAGCATAGCCCCAAATGGAAGAAGCTGTCCTCGGCCTCTTTCCTGTAACGGCCGAGGTCAAGGATAACCATCTTTTCATCGGCGGGTGCGACTCTCTGGCCCTGGCCCAGGAGTTTGGCACCCCCCTCTATGTCTTTGACGAGGAGACCCTTCGCCGTAGCTGCCGGGAGTTCCGGCAGGAGTTCTCGTCCCGCTACCCGGAGACCCAGGTAATCTATGCCTGTAAGGCCCTCCTCCTCCGCCCCCTGGTGCGCCTGCTGATGGAGGAGGGGCTGGGGCTGGATGTGGTCTCCGGGGGGGAGCTGGCGGTGGCCCGGGCGGGCGGTTTCCCCCTGGAGCGGGTCTATTTCCACGGGAACAACAAGTCCCCCCAGGAGCTGGCCCTGGCCCTGGGGGCGGGGGTGGGGCGGGTGGTGGTGGACAACTTCTACGAGCTGGGTCTCCTGGAGGCCGAGGCTAAAAAGGGGGGCCGCCAGCAGGACATAATGCTGAGGTTGTGTCCCGGGGTGGACCCTCACACCCATGCTCATACCACCACGGGGGCGGTGGACAGCAAGTTTGGCTTTGCCATGGAGCAGGGGGAGAAGGCAGTGGCCCAGGCCATGGCCTCCCAACACCTCCGCCTGCTGGGGCTCCACTTCCATCTGGGCTCCCCCATCTTTGAGGTGGAGCCCTACCGAGAAGCCATCCGCCTCGTCCTGGGTTTTGCGGCGGATATGGCAGAAAAGTTCGGCTTTCACCTCCAGGAGTTCAGCCCCGGGGGGGGCTTCGCCATCGCCTATACTCGGGAGCGCCCTGCCCCTCCCGTTGCCTACTACGCGGAGGGGATAGCCCAGGCCCTCCTGGAGGGGCTTGAAAAACACGGCCTGCCCCGGCCCAGGCTCATCCTGGAGCCCGGCCGGGCGCTGGTGGGCAGGGCAGCGGTGGCCCTCTACCGGGCGGGCTCAAGAAAGGATATACCCGGGGTCCGCACCTATGTTTCTCTGGATGGGGGGATGGGGGACAACATCCGCCCCGCCCTCTACGGTGCCCGATATGAGGCCCTGGTGGCCAACCGGGCGGGGGAGCAGCCCACGGAGAGGGTCACCCTGGCAGGGAGGTTCTGTGAATCGGGGGATGTGCTCATCAAGGACATCTTTCTGCCCCGGGTCTTCCCCGGGGATATTGTCGCCGTACCAGCCATGGGGGCCTACTCCATCCCCATGGCCAGCAACTATAACGCCGCCCCCCGCCCGGCCATCGTCCTGGTGAAGAAGGGGAGGGCAGAGCTGTGGCGGCGGCGGGAGAGCTACCAGGACCTCATGGCCATGGATGTGGACTGATATGTGGCGGACCCTGGGACAGGAGAGGGCGATAAGGCTGTTCCAGAACAGCCTGGACGGGGACAGGCTGGCCCATGCCTATCTCCTGGTGGGTCCACCCCGGGTGGGGAAGAGGAGTCTCTGCCTGGAAATGGCCCAGGCCCTGAACTGCGTGGGTGATGGCCCCCCCTGCGGGGTCTGCCCCTCCTGCCGGCACATCGCCTCCGGCACCCACCCCGATGTCCTGGTGGTCAGCCCCGTCCATGACCCAAAGGCCGGCCGGCCCAGGACGGAGATAGGCATTGACCAGATAAGGGGGATAGAGGCCCTGGCCTGCCTGCTCCCCTTTGAGGGCAGGTATAAGGTCTTTATCTTTGATGGGGCGGAGAGGCTCTCCCTGGAGGCGGCCAATGCCTTCCTCAAGACCCTGGAGGAGCCCCTCCCCTCGGTGGTTTTCCTCCTCACCACCTCCCGGGAGGGCCTCCTGCCCTCCACCCTCCTCTCACGGTGCCAGCGGCTGGAGATAAAGCCCCTGGGCCTGGGGGAGGCGGAGGAGGCCCTGGTCAGGGAATCTGGCCTGGAGAGGGAGAAGGCCAGGCTTCTGGCCCATGTTTCTCAGGGGTGCCTGGGCCTGGCCCTGGACCAGGGGTTCCTGGGCTTCAGGACAGAGGCCCTGGAGCAGGTCCAGCAGCTCCTTGGGGCGGGCCTGGAGGAGCGCTTCAGGATGGCGGAAGGGCTGGCCAACCGCTGGGAGCGGGACAGGGAGGGGGTATTTGAGCTTCTCCGGCTGTGGCAAGGCTGGCTCCGGGACCTTTTGCTGGTGGTGGCCGGCCTCCCCGATGGTGTGGTGAGCCTTGACTATGAGGAGGCCCTGAAGAGGCAGGCCAGCGCCCTGGGCCTGGCCCAGCTCCGACAGGGGATAAAGGACACGGCGGGGATAAGGGAGGCCCTGGAGAGGAATGCCAGCCCCCGCCTGGCCCTGGAGGTGCTGATGTTGAAGTTGCCTCGGGAGGGGGAATGCCTCAGATAGTAGGGGTCCGCTTCCGCCCTGCGGGGAAGGTCTATCACTTTGACCCGGCAGGCCTGGAGCTGGCGGAGGGGGACCAGGTGGTGGTGGAGACGGCCCGGGGGCAGGAGCTCGGCTTTGTTGTCCAGGGGCCGCGGGAGGTCCCCGGGGAGGAGAAGGGGGGGTCCCTGAAGCCTGTCCTGAGGCAGGCTGCCCCCCCGGACCTGGAGCGGGTCCAGAGCCTCCGTTCCCAGGAGAAGGAGGTCCTCATGCAGGCCAGGGAGGCGGCCCGGCGGCTGGGGGTGCCCATGAAAATCCTTACCGCCGAATACACCCTGGACGGAAAGCTCACTATCTACTTTACCGCCGAGGAGCGGGTGGACTTCCGGGAACTGGTAAGGGAGCTGGCCGGCCGCTTCCACACCCGGATTGAGCTCCGGCAGATAGGGCCCCGGGACGAGACAAAGATATTGGGGGGCATAGGCGCCTGCGGCCTGCCCCTTTGCTGTGCCCGCTGGCTTACCGAGTTCGCCCCTGTCACCATCCGCATGGCCAAGGAGCAGGGGCTGGCCCTGAACCCCCCCAAGATATCCGGTGTCTGCGGCCGCCTCCTCTGCTGCCTGGCCTACGAGATAGATAGTTACCGGGAAGTGAAGCGGAAGCTCCCCGCCAAAGGCAAGAAGATATCTACGGCCATGGGCCCCGCCAAAGTAATAGAGAGCAATCCCCTCAAGGAGACGGTCAAGGTGGAACTGGAGGGAGGGGCAGTGGTGGAGATACCCCTGGCCCAGCTGGAGCCCGGGGTCCCCTGAAAAACTCAGCTTTTCAGGGGTATTTGGCTACTGAGGGATGAACTTGAGCCACTGCTGGTTGGCCCTGAGGTACTGGTAGGGGACGGTGAAGAAGGAGGGGGGGGCATAGGGGCGCTGGAGGAGTTTCATCCCCGCCTCCCTGGGGGTCTTTCCGGCTTTCTTGTGGTTGCAGGGGATGCAGGCGCCGACCACATTTTCCCATTCGTGTCCGCCCCCCTGGTGGCGGGGGATAACATGGTCCAGGGTCAGGTCTCTCGTCTCCCGCCCACAGTACTGGCAGGTAAAATGGTCCCGGTTGAAGACCTCAAAACGGGTGAGCCTCTTCAACACCGGGGGCCGCCTCACCAGCATATGGAGCCGGATGATGGAGGGGATGGGGAAAATGGCGGTGGGGGTCTTGATCTCCCCCACCCCGTTCTCTATCATCTCGGCCTTGTCCATGAGGAGCAGGACTACCGCCCTACGCATACGGCAGATGTTCAGGGGCTGGTAGTTCTGGTTCAGCACCAGGACCGATAGGCCGTTCACCATGTCGGGCCTATTATAAGAGGCTGGCCTGCTGGGGGCAAGTGGATAGGGCCGGCTCACCTCAATCAGGGTACATTGCGGGCAGCCTCTCCAGGGGCGTATACCTGACGCGATACTAGGAGGGCCGCAACCGGCGGTGGGGCCTTTCGGCGGGGCGGGGGGCGGCATACATGGGGGCGGTGATGAAGAATACAATGCTTAGCCCCGGGTCGCCCATGCGGGAGGCTATCTGGTCCACAATCTCCTCCAGCCTCTTGTGGCTGGTAAACAGGGTGGGCACCCGGTTGTTGTAGCGGTAATTGATTATCTGGAAGAGCTTCTCCTCGGCCCAGGGAGAGGTGGAATGGGCACCCAGGTTGTCCAAGATGAGCAGGGGGGCTTTCTTCACCCCTTCAAAGGTGTCGTCATAGCTCGTCTTGGCCTCGGGGCCATACGCGGAGCGCAGGTGGTCCAGGAGCTCGGGGATGGAAGCGAAGAAGACCGCCTGGCCCTGGGCCAGCCGGTGGTTGGCGATGGCTGTGGCCAAGTGGGTCTTGCCGCAGCCGCTGACCCCCAGGAATACCAGCCACCCCTCCGGCTCTTTGGCAAATTCCCGGGCCAGGCGCAGGGCCTGCTCCAGGTTCTGGCGCTGTTCCGGGGGGAGCTCGTCCCGCCGGTCAAACTTATCAAAGACCATGCGCTTCAAGAGCTCTGGCCCCGGCCCCCCCATCTCCTGCCACAGCCCGGCCCTCTTCCCCTTTTTCACCTGGCACTGGCAGGGGAAGGCCTGCCCGAAAT
Source organism: Chloroflexota bacterium (assembly GCA_018825785.1). Taxonomy (NCBI): domain Bacteria; kingdom Bacillati; phylum Chloroflexota; species Chloroflexota bacterium. Next base: position 121,255 of record JAHKAY010000006.1, read on the forward strand.
CGGGGTGGCCGAAGGGGACGGGGTGGCGGACAAAGCCTGCCCCCCCGCAGAGGCGACAGCTTTCAGTAGCGGTAGAGGTGTCCGTATTTTCCACGGGTGAACTGGTGGGGGTCGGCACCCTTTTCAGAATCTCTCCCAGGCTCTCCATCCTTGCCTTCCACAGCCCAGCGCTCCAGGATGCGGGAGATGGTGTTCCACCGCCTCCTGTTCAGCCGGACCGCTAGCTTTACGGCCTCCTCTATCCAGGGGGCGGGATAGAGGGCTTCTGCCTCCTGGAGCTGGTCGGCTATGATTGGGGTGATGAGGCCGATGTTTTGCTCATAGAGGTCAAAGATATTCGTCTTCTCTTCATGGAGAAAGGCCCCCTTTTCCATCCCGGCCCTGGCCTCCTGTCCCTGTGGGCTGTTGAGGAAATAGAGCCTTCTGCCATCCCTGTTGAGGGGCAGAAGCACCCCCCTCTCCGCGGCCCTCTCCAGGGCCCGGGCAATCCCCTCCTCCCCCAGCGCATTCAGATTTCCATCCGCCTGGAGCTCCCCCAGGGAAAGATAGGGCCGGCCCTTCCTGCCCAGGAGCCAGAAGAAGTAGAGGAGCACGTTGAGCTCCTCCGGGTCATCCATCTTGGGCAGGCTGGTGGGGAAACCGGGGAAGGGCTTCATGACCCCTCCCGTCTCGTCCCCAGGCTTACAAAGCGGGCGGTGCGGGGGACGAAGCGCAGGCTCACCTCGCCGGTTGGCCCGTTGCGGTGCTTGGCGATGATGATGGTGGCCATGCCCCGGGGATATGGCTGGCCGGGGTTCTGGTGTTCCCACTCCTCCTCGCTGATATAGGCATCCTCCCGGTGGATGAAGAGGACCACATCCGCGTCCTGCTCAATGCTCCCCGATTCCCTCAGGTCCGATAGCTGGGGGCGGTGGGAGGTCCTCATCTCGGGGGCCCTGGAGAGCTGGGAGACAGCAAGCACCGGCACATTCAGCTCCCGGGCCAGGGCCTTGAGGCTCCGGGTTATATGGCTTATCTCCTGTACCCGGTTATCGTTGCGGCCATCCCCCTGGATTAGCTGCAGGTAGTCCACGATTATCAGGTCCACCCCCCTCTCATGGTAAAGGCGGCGGGCCTTGGAGCGAATCTCCACCACCCGGGGCTGGGGGCTGTCATCTACGTAGATGGACATCTCCGAGAGGGGGCCGGTGGCCGCCATCAGGCGCTCCTTCTCCTCCTCGCTTATCTGGCCGATTCGCAGGCGGCGGGAGTCCACATCGGCCTCAGTGGCCAGGAAGCGCTGGACGACTGCCTCTCGGGACATCTCCAGGCTGAAGATGCCCACCCTGGCCCCGTATTCCTTGGCGGCGTGGCGGGCGATGCCCAGGGAGAGGCTGGTCTTGCCCAGGCTGGGTCGAGCCCCCAGGACCACAAGGTCGGAGCGCTGGAGCCCCCCCAGATACTCGTCCAGGTCGCCAAAGCCGGTGAAAATCTGAGGCAGTTCCCCCCCCTGCGCCTGGGACGGGGGCATCTCTCTCTGCTCAGTCTCATCGATGTATTGGGATATCAGGTCCCTCAGGGGGACGAATTCCCGGGTGGCAGTGCCCATCCTGAGACGGAATAGGAGGTCCTCGGCCCGGTCCATGGTGGCCTCCACATCGGGCCTGTCCTCATAGCCCAGCCGGGTTATCTCCTCCCCCGCCGCCAGCAGCCGGCGGAAGAGGGAGGTGCGGCGGACAATCTGGGCGTAGTGCTCCAGGTGGAGGGGGGTGGGGACGGTGGAGAGAAGGTGGAGGAGGTAGGATGCCCCCCCCACCCCCTCCAGCTTGCCCTGCCGGGAGAGCTCGTGGGCCAGGGTGACCTGGTTTATCCCCTCGTTGCGGCGGAAAAGCTCAAAGCAGCCAGAATAGACCTCACGGTTCTGGTCCCGGTAGAAGTCTTCTGGGGAGAGGAGGGACACTATCTTGAAGATGGCCTCGCCGTCCAGCAGGAGGGAGCCCAATACGGCTTCCTCGGCCTCAATATCGTTGGGGGGTAGCCTGGGGTCCGGCATCTAGATTGCCTCCACACTGACCCGGAGCTGGGCGGAGAGGCCGGGGGCCAGCCTCACCACCACCAGGTGCTGCCCCAGCCCCTTGATGTGCCCGGGCAGCTCAATCTGCCGGCGGTCCAGCTCTATCCCCTGGCGGGAGAGCTCCCCGGCGATATCGGCTGAGGTGATGGAGCCGTATAGCTTCTGCCCTCCCCCCGTCTTGGCCACCAGCTTTATCTCCATCCCCTCCAGCCTTTGGGCCAGGGCCTCCAGGCTCCCCCTCTCCCGGGCCTGTCGCCTTACCTCCCCCTTCTTCCGCTCCTCCCAGTTCTTCACCACATCGGGGGTGGCTGGCAGGGCCAAGCCCCGGGGGAGGAGATAGTTCCGGGCAAAGCCCTCAGCTATTTCCTTCACCTGCCCCGCCTGGCCTACACCAGCTACATCGGAGAGAAAGACTACCTTCATCCCAGCCCCCCGATTATAAGCCCCCCGCCCCCGCCCCTCAAAGGAGGGGGCCAGGGAAATATTTTGGACAGAATTCAGAACCTTTATTCTATAGTAGGCCTTTTGGGGGTGGCTGTCAAGGTTCAGAGTTTGCGCTTTTTCCCTTCCGCGGTTATAATCCGTCGGGTGGAGATGGCAAGGTTGGGCTGGGGGCGGTCTCCTGGCAGGGGCTAGTAAAACCCTTACCCTCGGCATAGTGGACGGATAATGGCACGTGTAGGGATACCGAGAGGGCTTCTGACTTACCAGTATCTCCCCATGTGGAAGACTTTCCTGGAGGCCCTGGGTGCAGAGGTGGTTATCTCTCCACCTACCACCAGGCAGACCCTGGCCGAGGGGGTCAGACGCATGGTGGCCGAGACCTGCCTGCCGGTGAAGGTCTTCTGCGGTCACGCCGTGGCGCTGGCAGGGCAGTGTGACTATCTTTTCATCCCCTCCATAAAGAGCGTGGAGCCCCGGGTGTATAACTGCTCCAAGTTCTTGGGCCTGCCTGACATGGTGCGGGCGGTGGTCCCTGAGGCCCCCCCTATTCTGGAGGCGGACATTGATGTCAATCAGGGGCGGCGGGCCCTCTACCGGGCCATCTATTCCCTGGCCCGTCCCCTGACCTGGAACCCCTGGCGGGTCCGGGAAGCCACCCGCCTGGCCATGGAGGCCCACCGTCGCTATGTCCAGGGGATGGTCCGGGAGAAGAAGACCCCTCTCCAGGCCCTGGGCTTCTCCCCTCCCGAGGAAGAGGCCCCCCACCGGTTAATGGTGGCCATCGTAGGCCACCCCTATATCGTCCACGACGATTTCATCACCCACCGCCTCCTCCCACGCCTCAAGGGGCTGGGGGTCAGGGTGCTGGTCCCGGAGATGGCCCTGGAGGAGGAGATGGCGAGGGCGATGGCAAAGCTGGATGGGAAGGCCTACTGGACCTACGAGGCGGAGGTGGTGGGGGCGGGGGCCTACTACCTGGACCAGGAAGAGGTGGACGGGGCTATCGGGGTGGCAGCCTTCGGCTGCGGCCCCGATTCCCTCATGGTGGACCTTGTCAAGCGCTATGCCAGGGAGAGGAAGCGGCCCTTCCTGGCCCTCTCCCTGGACGAGCACAGCGGGGAGGCAGGCCTCCTCACCCGGCTGGAAGCCTTTCTGGATATGATAGAGCGGAAGAAGAGGAAATGCGAGTAAGCTTCCCTCACCTGGGGCACCTCTGGGTGCCCGTGAGGGCCCTCTTTACAGAGCTGGGTGTTGACCATGTGGTGCCCCCCTTGAACACCCGCCGCACCCTCACCCTGGCTACAAAGAATTCCCCGGAGGGCCTCTGTCTCCCCTTCAAGCTCACCCTGGGCAACTTCATTGAGGCCTGCGAACTGGGGGCTGACACCCTCGTCCAGGCCGGGGGGGCGGGCATCTGCCGCCTGGGGAGGTATGGCAGGACCCAGGAGTATGTCCTCCGGGATATGGGCTTCCAGTTCCAAATCCTCACCGCCGGGGTCTCGGAAAAGAAGCTCCAGGGCATCATGCAGCTCTTCAAGAAGATATCGGGGGGGGCCCCCTGGGGGAGAATTGTCTCCGCCGTCCGCTTTGGCCTGGCCAAGCTCAACGCCCTGGACGAGATAGAGAAGGAGGTCCACCGGGTGAGGGCCCGGGAAAAGGTGAAGGGCCAGGCCAGCGCCCTCTTCCGGGAGGCCACCAAGGCTGTTGATGAGACGGGAGACTATGATTCCCTGAAGAGGAGAAAACAGGACTACTTGGAGAAGCTCCGGGCCGTGCCCCAGGACGGCGAGGACCCCCTGCTGGTAGGGGTGATGGGGGAGTTCTATGTGGTCCTGGAGCCCTTCTCCAATAATGATGTGGAGATAGAACTGGGCAAGCTGGGGGTGGAGGTGAGGCGGGACCTTTTCATTTCGGAATGGACCAGGTTCAGCCTCTTCCTTAACCCCCTGGGGATAAACGAGAAAAGGCACCTCCAGCAGGCGGCCATGCCCTACCTCAAGCGGGATGTGGGGGGGGACGGCTGGGAATCGGTGGGGGAAAAGGTCCTCCATGCCCGCCACTTTGACGGGCTGGTCCACCTGGCCCCCTTCACCTGTATGCCGGAGATAATCGCCCAGAACATCCTGCCCTCGGTCAAGGAGGACATTCCCGTCCTCACCCTCCTCTGTGATGAGCAGACGGGCAAGCAGGGGATGCTCACACGCCTTGAGGCCTTTGTGGACCTATTGAAGCGCCGCCGGGCCTCCCGGCGCCAGAAAGTGGGGGTCCACTAGGATGAGGCTGGGCATCTTCCACATGGGCAACGTATCTCTGGCCGCCCGGACTTTCCTCCGGGAGCTGAAAGTGGAGATAGTTATCCCTCCCCCCAACAGCGGGACCACCCTTTCCCTGGGGACCAGGTATTCTCCTGAGACCGCCTGTCTTCCCTACAAGCTCATCCTGGGTAATTTCCTCCAGGACCTGGAGATGGGGGCTGACACCCTCATCATGGTTACCAGCACGAACGTGGCCTGCCGCATGGGCTTCTATGCTCGCTCCATGAAGGGGACCCTGGAAGACCTGGGCTACAAGTTTGAGATGATTGTGCCCGGGGACAGTGAGCGGGGCTTGGTGAACTTGCTGAGGTTCATTAAGAGGCGGGCCAACAATGTGTCCTGGCTCAAGCTTGTCTCCGCTTTCCGCTTCGGCCTGGCCAAGCTCTCGGCCCTGGACCACCTGGAACAGGTTGTCCACCGGATGCGGGCCGTGGAGAAGACCAAGGGGACGGTCAATCGCCTCTTTCAGGAGGCCCAGGAGGCGATAGACCAGGCCGGGACCTGGGCCTCTCTCAAGGAGCTGGAGAAAGAATATGCCGATAGGCTGACTGCCCTGCCCCAGGACCCCCAGGCCCAGCCGTTGCGGGTGGGGGTGGTGGGGGAGACATTCGTCCTTATGGACCCATTTGCCAGCAGGGACCTGGAGTCGGAGCTGGGCAAGCTGGGGGTGGAGGTAAGGAGGAGAAACTTTGCCTCCCGGTGGTTGCGACCGGGGGTGGTCTCCTCCGGGTGGAAGGAGGAGGCCCATCGGGCGGCCCTGCCCTACCTGAAACGCACCGTCGGCGGGGAGGGCTGGGAATCGGTAGGTGAGAAGGTTCTCTGCTCCCAGGACTACGATGGCATGGTCCACCTGCTCCCCTTTACCTGCATGCCGGAAATAATTGCCCAGAACATCCTGCCCTCGGTCAAGGAGGACATCCCCGTTCTCACCCTCATCTGTGATGAGCAGACAGGCAAGCAGGGGATGCTCACGCGCCTTGAGGCCTTTGTGGACCTCCTCAATCGCCGCCGTCAGAGGAAGAAGGATGAGAGTTTATCTAGGTGTTGATGTAGGCTCTGTCACCACCAAGGTGGTGGCCCTGGATGAGGAGGAGAAGGTCCTGGCCGGTCTCTATCTGCGCACTCAGGGGCGGCCCATTGAGACCATTCAGGAAGGGCTGAGACTTATCCAGGAGATGCTGCCCTCCGGGGTGGAGGTAGCGGGGGCGGGAACTACCGGCAGTGCCCGCTACCTGGCGGGGGTGGTGGCGGGGGCGGATACCATAAAGAACGAGATAACAGCCCATGCCGTTGGGGCCCTCCATTTTGTCCCCGACGTTCAGACCATCGTTGAGATCGGCGGCCAGGACAGCAAGATTATCATCCTCCGGGATGGGGTGGTCACCGACTTCGGCATGAATACCGTCTGCGCCGCCGGCACCGGGAGCTTCCTGGACCACCAGGCCCTCCGGCTAAATATCAGCATTGAGGAGTTCGGCCCTCTGGCCATCCAGAGCAAGACCCCTGTCCGCATCGCCGGCCGCTGCACTGTTTTTGCTGAATCGGACATGGTCCATAAACAGCAGGTGGGCCACTCCAAAGAGGACATCCTCTATGGCCTGTGTGATGCCCTGGTGCGGAACTACCTGAACAATGTGGCCCTGGGCAAAGAGACCCTGCCCCCCGTGGTCTTCCAGGGGGGTGTGGCTTTTAACGTGGGGATTCGCCGGGTCCTGGAGGAGGCCCTCAAGACCCCTATAATCGTTCCCCCCCACCACGAGTGCATGGGGGCTATTGGTGCTGGCCTCCTGGCCAAGGAGGCGGTGGTGGGGCGTGGGACCAGCTTCAAGGGCTTTGAGGTAAGCCAGGTGAAATACCGCACCACCTCGTTTGAGTGCAAGGCCTGCGCCAATCTATGTGAGATAGCACAGCTCTCCACCAACGGCAATGTCCTGGCCCGCTGGGGGGGGCGCTGTGATATGTGGGAGAGGACTTCTGTCAAAAGCTGATATCCGCATTGCCCTGGATGCCATGGGGGGAGACCACGCCCCGGAGGAAATTGTCCGGGGGGCCCTGCAGGCCCGGGAGGAAGGTGTGGGGGTGGTGCTGGTGGGCAGGGAGGCGGATCTCTCTCCCCATCTTCCTGCAAACCTGGACGGCTTGGGACTGGTGCTTGCCTCAGAGGTCATCGGCTCCCACGAGCCGCCGGTAGAGGCACTGCGTCTTAAACCCCACTCTTCCATCCGGGTGGGGTTGGAGCTGGTCAAGAGGGGGGAAGCGCATGGCTTTGTCTCTGCCGGTTCCACGGGGGCAGTGGCTGCCGCCGCTGTCCTGGTCCTGGGCAACATCCCGGGGGTGGAAAGGCCCGCCCTCGGCCTGCCCTATGCCACCCCCTCCGGGCCCGCCATCGTCCTGGATGTGGGGGCCAATGCCGACTGCCGTCCCCAGTTCCTCCTCCAGTTCGCCCACCTGGGGGCCCGCTATATGGAGCGGGTGTGGGGGATAGCTTCCCCCCGCATTGCCCTCCTCTCCAGCGGGGAGGAGGAGGAGAAGGGGAACCGCCTGGTGAGGGAGAGCCATAACCTGCTCAAGAAGAGCGGGCTGAACTTTATCGGGAACCTTGAGGGGAAGGACCTGCTGAGGGGCCTGGCCGAGGTGGTGGTGAGCGACGGCTTCACCGGCAACGTCCTCATCAAGGCCACTGAGGGCTTCGGTGAGGCCATCCATCACGAACTGAGGCATGCCCTCAGGAGCCGCTTCTACCTCCGCCCCCTGGCCCTGCTGCTCCGCCCCGCCCTGAAGGAGGTGGTCAGGAAAATGGACTATAATGAATATGGTGGTGCCCACCTGTTGGGCGTGCAGGGGAATGTCTTCGTGGCCCACGGGCGCAGCAAGGCCCTGGCCATCAAGAATGCCCTCCTCATGGCCCGCCGGGTGGCGAACCAGGGGGTTCTGGAAGCGTTGACGGAGGAGAAATGGCTAAGCCTGCGGTAGTTACCGATGAGACCTTCGATAAGGAGGTCCTGGGTTCAAAGGGGCCGGTGGTGGTGGATTTCTGGGCCCCATGGTGTGGCCCCTGCCGCCTGGTAGCCCCCGTGGTGGAGGAGCTGGCCCAGGAGATGGAGAGCCAGGTCTCCTTCGCCAAGCTCAATGTGGACGAGAACCCCAGGACGCCCCCCCGCTACTCCATCCACTCCATACCTACCCTTATCCTCTTCAAGGGAGGGAAGCCTGCAAAGCAGTTTGTGGGCTACAAGCCCAAAGCTGAGTTGAAAAAGAACCTGGAGGAGGCCCTTGGCCCTGAAAGTAGCCGTCTTTGACCGAAAGGGGGAGGCGGGCAAGTTCTGCGCTGAGCCCTGTGGTGTAGACTGGACTGACCAGGAGAACCAGAAGCTGGCCCGGCAGAACCTGCTCCAGTTCTTCGGCGATAGGGTGGAGTTGGAGTTCCATGACGCAGAGCAGGCCCCGCCGGATATCGCCCGGGGCCTGAAGGAAGGGGGCCTCCTTCTTCCCCTCCTGGTCATCAACGGGAAGGTGCGCCTCCAGGGCTTCTTTGACTTCCGCAGGCTGAGGGATATGGTGGAGGCGGTGGGGGAGGCTCATGGCTGAGCCCTATGATGTGGTCATAATCGGTGGGGGGCCCGCCGGTCTTACGGCGGGCCTCTACGCATCCCGCTCCCGCCTTAAGACCCTCCTCCTGGAGCGGGGGCTCTTCGGCGGCCAGATAGTCAACGCCACAAAGGTGGAGAACTTCCCCGGCTTCCCCCGGGGTATTTCCGGGACAGAGCTGGGAGAGCTGATGCACCACCAGGCTTCAGCCTTTGGCCTGGAGACCCGCCTGGCGGAGGTCACCGGGGTTGAGCCGGGGGGTGAAATCAGGGAGGTCCTTACCGACCACGGTAGCTTTCAGGCCCGGTCCCTTATCATCGCCTCCGGTTCCGAGCACCGCAAGCTCTCCGTCCCGGGGGAGGAGAGGCTCCTGGGCAGAGGGGTCAGCTACTGCGCCACCTGTGATGCCCCCTTCTACCAGGGGAAGGAGGTGGCGGTGGTGGGGGGTGGGGATGTCGCCATCACCGATGCCCTCTACCTGGCCAGGTTCGCCTCCCGCATCTATGGGGTCCACCGCCGCCGGGAACTGCGGGCTGTGGCCCTCCTCCAGGAGAGGGCCTTCGCCGAGCCCCGATTAAGCTTCATCTGGGACAGCGTGGTGGAGGAGGTCCTGGGGGGGGAGGAGGTGGAGGGCCTCCGCCTCCGGGATGTCAAGGCCGGCCAGTCCTCCCTGCTGGAGGTCCAGGGGGTCTTTGTGGCCATAGGCCAGGAACCCAATACCGCCTTCCTGAAGGGCAAACTCCATCTCACCCCCACCGGACATATCCCCACCAACGGCCGTATGGAAACGGCCCTGCCCGGGGTATTTGCCGCCGGGGATGTGCGCCAGGACTCTGCCCGTCAGGCCATCACCGCCGCCGGCGACGGCGCCACCGCCACCATGGCCGCCCTGGCTTTTCTCCGCTCCTAGTGTCGCGTCAGGTTATTTGGGCATCATTCGGGGGTGCAGGGGGCGAAGCCCCCCGCCGGGGGTCTGGGGGTGTCCCCCAGATGCTCTATCCACCCCCTCCCTGCAGGAGAGGGTGGATGCAATTGATACAAGAGCACTGGCCGAGCCCCTACACCTTACTATAGTCCGCCCTCTTGAGAAGAAGGGAGGGGCCACAAGGGCCGACTAGACAGCGGCTGCCCTTGGGCACGTCTCCCCCACCGGAGGCAATGTGCTTTCCCTATCCATGACCTGGGCTCCTGGCTTACCGCCTGCGAATCGGCCCACCCTAAAGGCATTGAGGCGACCCGACCAAGAGACGCATCGTTGTGCCACTCGAGCCCAAACCAACCCCGGTGGCAGTTGGCCAGAGCTCAACCACTAAGCAGCCGTTCTTGTCCGCCCAGGGATTGACACAATTGTGATTGTGTGTAGTGTATACACTGACATAGCTGGGGGCAGACCAATGAAATGCTGCTCGTCGCGCCGGTGGAGAATTCCATCGGCAGCAACTCGCCGTCTCCCCTAGCTATGCGCTACCGTGCCAGATTAGAAGTTGGCCTAGCTCGGCTCAACAGAGTTTCGGGCGGTGTCACATTCCGCTAGAAAGTGCCCTGCGGGCTCACATCTCGTTAGCACGCTGGGATGCTGCTCATCGTGAGTGCGATGCTCGGCTAACATTACCTGACAATGCGAGGAATGTTGCCGCGAGGCGCTGCAGTTTTCCGTAGCGGGAAACACCGCAAGACCTCTTGACTTGGTCGAAGACGTGAGTATTTGGAAGGGCGACCAATGTAGGCAGAGAGAAACCGGCTCCCTGGGCCCAGCTATAGGGTCCTCCTGGGTGGCCGGCTTCTCCCTTGCCGTCAGCCCAGCCCGCCGCCTTTATTTGCCCGGGGTTAGCGCACCCTACTCACCATCCCTATCACACAGGTCCATCCCTGAGGCTGTGGAAATGGGGAGGGGGCTTCCGCCGCTGGCAAGCAGGGTGCCAATCTCGGCCTTTTCCGTGACCATCTGGGGGCTTTCGTACTCCTCCTTCATCGTCATCACCTCCTTTCCTTTAAAAACTGGTATCTCAGGGCTGCCCAGCGGCAGGCGCTGGGGGACGGGCTGGTTAGCTGACCGGTTTCGCTCAGGGCCACGCCCAAGCATTTCCGGCAAAGGGAGGAAAGGGAGCAGTCCCGGCAGCGGGTGAGGTCCTGGGCTGTGAGGGAACGCAGGTATGTCAAGTCAGCCACGGGGCGGGTCCGCCAGATCTCGGCGAAGCTGGCCCGCCGCAGGTTGCCCAGCCGGAGGGGCATGAGCAGACAGGGGGAAACATCCCCCACCGGTGAGACGGAACAAATGCACCTCCCGGCCCGGCATATGCCGGGCCCCCGCGACCCCCAGGTGGTTGACCGGAGCCAATCGGGGTGGACAAAGCGGGTGAACTGGCTGAGGCTGGCTTCACAGCTCTGCGGGGTCAAGGCCCCAGTCTTGGTTGGCGTGAGCTCGTACCCCATTTGAAGAGGTACCCCCATCCCCTCGGCCAGACGCCTGGCATCCTCGGCCTCGTGAATATTAGAGTCCAGGAGGATCATTTCGAAGGACACGGTAACCTTCAGGTCCTGGAGTAGGGAAGCCGCCTGGAGGCTAGCGTCAAGGGAGCCGGGCTTACCCGTAACTGCCTCGTGGGTCGCTGCTGTTGCCCCGTAGAGGCTCATCCGCACGGAGAGGGGGTGAAGCGCGGCAATCCTCCGGGCCTCCGCAGGGCCGATGAGGGTCCCATTGGTGAGGAGCATAATGATGAAGCCCTTTTCCTTGGCATACTCGGCGATGGCGAAGAAGTCCTTCCTGGCCAGGATCTCTCCCCCGGTGAGCAGGAGATAGAGGGTGCCCGCCACCGCCAGCTGGTCAATGATGTCCTTCACCTCTTCCAGGGTAAGCTCACCCTTGGGCCGACAGTCCACATAACAGTGCTTGCAGGACAGATTGCAGCGGTAGGTCAGCTCCAGAGATACCTGCAACGGGATTAGATGCTCTGCAGCCCGCTTTACGGCCCGGTCGAGCAGGGGACGGGCCAGGGTAGTGGTCAATTCAGGTCCCTCCTATACCACCCGGGGTGTTGGGTTGAGGATTGCCAGCCCCGCTTCTGTAAGCTGCCGACAGAATCGCTCGGTCTCGGCCTGAGCCTGGGCTGGGGTCACCTCAAACCTCTGGCATAGCTCATGGCTGATATCATCTGGCCGCCGGGTACCGTCGGCCAGGCTCCAGATATGGGACGCTGTCTTGTTCAGCATATGCACGGTAGCGCCGTCCTCCTCAACGATGACAACCTCTCCGGCAATATCCCGCCAGACCACCCTCTTTTCTCTAGACAGGTATCCTTCCACTTCCATTTCTTGCCTCCTCTCTTACAGGCACTCTACCAGGGGCCAAAAAGAACCATCCAGACGGAAGGTAAGTTCGTAGCAAGGTACCCTGCTGGCTACCATCGCCCAGAAATCAGCCCTTTCCTGGAGGGACGAGGGCGAGCCGGTGTCCAGAAAGCGCGGGGCTCCAATAGTCTGGGGCAGGAGACTCCTGTAGGCCTCAGCACTCCTCAACCTCCGCACGGACGCCTCAGCCCCCTGCTTCAGCAGCAGGATGGCGTGCAGACTGGCCGCAGCATTACACCGTTCGGCTATGCCCCCCTCAAGGGGCGTACCGGCTACATAGCACTGCCCTTTATCCAGTCCCACCACTACCACCTCGTCATTAAGCACCCTTCTACACCCGGCCATCCTGGCTACGGTGGTCTTTCCCGCCCCGGATGGCCCCGTGAAGAGGTACCCCCGGCCCTCGCTCAGGATTCCGCAGCCATGGACCAGATAGGCGTCAGGATTAACACCCTTCTTTTGCTTGTAGATACCGTAGTAGAGACCCCGGAGCAAGACATCCATAAGTTTGTACCCGGTCTGCGGAGAGAAGAAGGCCCTCTCGGTCTGGACTTGCAGCAGGCCGGCGGGCCACTCCACCCTCCCCCGCATAAGCTCCGGCTCCGTAGTAAAGCCATCGCCCTCCGCGTGGATTCGCGTGTGCGGCAGGAGCTGCCTTATCTCCTCGGCTGTCTGTCCCTTTCTCAGGTCCAGCTCAATCCAGAGTTCCGGCTCCTCGGGAGAGAGAAAGGGTTCATACCGGCGCCGGGCCTCCGCCAGGAAAACCTCGTCCTGACAGCGGATGCCGATGCAGGTGCGCCCCAGGGCTATCCTCAGGCAGTGATTGAAGGCCATGGCCTCTAACCCCGTAGCCATTCCTATCTGGTCCCCAGCAGATGCAGGAGCGCTCTGGGGGGTAACCGACATAGTCGCTGGGACCAGCGACCCAGGACCTTCTCCCTGAGCCCGTGAGGAAGGAGCCGTTCGCCAATGGCCCACCACCGCCAGGTGAGATAGGAGTACAGGGCGATGACATACTGGAGGAGCCGGGCTGGTCGGGAGGTCAACGGCACCATTTTGCCGGAGATTTCAATAGCGCGGACGCGGTCGACCACATCGCTGGCAGGGACTACCCCGGCCCAGAAGTTGTGGTCCCCCTTTTACAGAAAACACTCCCTGCCCCTCACTCTGCACCTGCCCAGAACCCGATGAATGATCCAGTGACCGGACCTGCTGAATATC